>CALMIC010000287.1 GCA_937864065.1 uncultured Cellvibrionales bacterium
GGCGTCACTGACGTTCACCCATCCGGCCACCGGCGAGAAGCTTCGTGTGGAGGCACCGTTGCCTGACGACATCGCCGTGCCATTGAAAGCCTTATGTCGCGTGTAGCCGTTATCGGGGCCGGCCCGGCCGGCTTGATGGCGGCCGAGGTGCTGGTGCAGGCCGGGGTGCAGGTCGATGTGTACGATGCGATGCGCTCGCCGGGCCGCAAGTTCCTGCTGGCCGGCATCGGCGGCATGAACATCACCCATGCCGAGCCATTCGAACAGTTCGTGTCGCGCTACGGTGAACAGGCAACGGTACTGCGTCCGCTGTTGCAGGCGTTTGGCCCAGGGCAGTTGCGCGAATGGATCCATGCGCTGGGCATCGAGACTTTTGTCGGCAGCTCGGGCCGGGTCTTCCCGCGTGAGATGAAAGCGGCGCCGCTGTTGCGCCGTTGGTTGCACCGCCTGCGCGATAGCGGCGTGACACTGCACATGCGGCATCGCTGGACAGGCTGGCAGGATGGCGACCTGCTGTTTGATACGCCCGCTGGCAGCCAAAGCGTCAAACCGGATGCCGTGGTGCTCGCACAGGGTGGTGCCAGTTGGCCAGCGCTCGGTTCGGATGCGGCCTGGGTGCCCTGGCTGGCGCAGCGCGGTGTGGCTGTTGCCACGCTGCAGCCGGCCAACTGCGGTTTCGACGTCACGTGGAGCGATTTCATGGCGCAACGCTTTGCCGGGGCGCCGCTTAAACACATCGCCATTGACGGCCGCATCGGCGAATGTGTGCTGACGGCCAGCGGCATCGAGGGCGGTCTCGTCTATGCCTTGTCGGCCGGCTGGCGCGAGGCCTTGCGCCAGCAAGGTGCCATCACTGTCCACCTTGACCTGGTGCCGGACCGCACGCCGTTGCAGCTGGCTGCTGCACTGGCGAAACCGCGCGGCAAGCGCAGCCTGAGCGAGCACCTGCGGCGCTGCACCGGTATCGACGGTGCCAAAGCCGCGCTGCTGCGGGAATGTTGCCCGGCAGAGGCCTTTGCCACACCGGCATCACTGGCGGCGGCGATCAAGGCTGTGCCGTTGGTGCTGTTGGCCACGCGCCCGGTCGAGGAGGCCATCAGCACTGCCGGCGGTGTCGGTTTTGCATCACTGGATGACAAGCTGATGCTGCGTGAGCTGCCCGGCGTGTTCTGTGCCGGCGAGATGCTGGACTGGGAAGCGCCGACCGGCGGCTATTTGCTCACGGCCTGTTTTGCCACCGGCCGCGCCGCCGGCAAGGGCGTGCTGCGCTGGCTGGGGGAGCAAGCCTGATGCTGCTGGTCTTCGACTGGGATGGCACGCTGATCGACTCGACGGAAAAGATCGTGCGCTGCATGCAGCTGGCGGCGGAGCAGGTGGGTGTGCCGGTGCTGTCGCATGAGGCGATTTGCCAGATCATCGGCCTCGGCTTGCCGGAAGCCATTGCCGAACTGTATCCGGTACACGATGCCGCCACGCGTGAAGCCGTACGCCAGCAGTACGTGCATTGCTTCATCAGCGTCGACCAGACGCCATCGCCATTCTTCGCCGGGGTGGAGGAGACGCTGCACCGGCTGCGCGATGACGGTTACGTGCTAGCCGTGGCGACGGGCAAGAGCCGGCGCGGGCTGGACCGGGTGCTCCAGCAACTTGGCATGGAGGACTTTTTCCATGCCACGCGCTGTGCCGATGAGACGCGTTCCAAACCGCACCCGCAGATGCTGCACGAGCTGCTGGCCGAGGCGGGACGCGAGCCGGGTGAGGCGCTGATGGTCGGTGACACGCATTTCGACATGGCGATGGCTCGTGAGGCCGGCATGGCGCGGGTCGCGGTCAGTTACGGGGCCCACCACCGCGAGCAATTGCTCCCCTATGAACCGCTGGCCTGCCTGGATACTTTTGGTGAGTTGCGGCCCTTGCTCGCTACAGTCAAGCCTTTTATTCACGCCGGCTGAATCGTCACGGGCGACCGGAACCGCTAGAATCCCTGCCTTGATCGATCAGGCTTTAGCGGGGGCGTCTTGGAACAGGCAGTCAAGCAGCGTTTGGTGGGGGCCGCCGTACTGGCGGCCGTGGCCATCATCACCTTGCCGTTGATTTTCGATACCGAGCGCGAGTCCGCCGTGCAGGTGCCGGAACGTATACCGCCTCGCCCGGATATGCCCGCTGTCACCATGCCGGCCCCGCAACCGGTGCCAGCCCCGGCCGATCGCCCGCCCGGCGAACCGGTGCCGGTGGACCAGATGTACGGTATGGCGGATGACCAGCCGGCCGATACCAGCGATATCCCGCTGGGTGGCGTAGCGGATGACAGTCTGGTGGCGATTGCGCCCGGCGCAGCCCAGGTTCCCACGGCGACAGCCCCCGAGCCTGCTGAGCCTGTTACTGCGCCTGCAGCCCCGGTTGTGCCGCCACCGCCGCCTGAACAGCCGGCTGTCGCCAAGCCGGCACCACCGCCAGCGCCGCTGCCGCCCGCCCCGGTCACGAAACTTGATGCCAGTGGCATGCCGCAGGGCTGGGTGGTGCAGGTGGCCGCGATGTCGGACCGCAAGAAAGCCGATACGCTGGTGGCAAAACTGAAGCTCAATGGCCACGCGGCTTTCACCCATGTCTCGCGCGATGCAAAAGGGGAAACGATCCGGGTCTTCGTCGGGCCCAAAGCCGACAAGGCGCAAGCCGTGCGGACCAAGCAGCAGATCGACAGTGAGTTCGGCCTGCAGACCATGGTCAAGCAGTTCAAACCCTGAGGCCGCGCCGCGCGATGAACGAATGGTTTGCACAGACCGGGTTCAACTGGGCTGACTGGTGCATCGTTACGGCCGTCGCGCTGTCGGCTTTGATCAGCATCAGCCGTGGTTTCGTGCGAGAGGCGTTGTCTTTGCTGGTCTGGGTCGCTGCGTTTGTGGTGGCATTCTTTTTCAGCGAGAAGCTCGCACCGCTGTTGGGCAATGTGGTGGAGCTGCCTTCGCTGCGCTATATCTCGGCGTTTGCGATCCTGTTTGTCATGACGCTCATCATTGGCAGTGTCGTGAATTTTGTCATTGTGCAGCTGGTCAAGGTCACGGGGCTGTCGGCTATCGACCGCCTGCTGGGCATGATGTTCGGTGTCTGCCGCGGCGTGCTGTTGAGCCTGCTGGTGCTGATCTTCGTGCCGAAGATCGTGCCGGTACAGCAGGATGGCTGGTGGCAGCAATCGCGGCTGATACCGCGCGTGCTGGTGCTGGAAAACTGGTCGCGCGAAACCGCAGCGGCCATCACCGGCTGGGGCAAGGGGCAGCTGGCGCGCAAGGATGAGTATGTCGAGAAGGTGCAGCTGCAGCGCGCGCCACATGCAACGCCGTGATCCGGGTTGCACGTTTTTTACTGAATTGTTCGAGGTGCAGGTATGTGTGGAATCGTCGGAATGGTGGGAACCAGTGATGTCAGTGTCTCGCTGTACGATGCGCTGACCATGCTGCAGCACCGCGGCCAGGATGCTGCCGGTATCGCCACCTGCCATCGCGGCCGGGTTTACCAGCAGAAAGGCAACGGAATGGTGCGCGATGTGTTCCAGTCCGAGCACATGAAGCACCTCGTCGGCAACATGGGCATCGGCCATGTGCGCTACCCGACCGCGGGCAGTTCCAGTGCCGCGCTCGCGCAGCCTTTTTACGTCAACTCACCCTATGGTATTTCGCTGGGCCATAACGGCAACCTCACCAATACCGAAGAGCTGATGGACGAGCTGTTCCGCACCGGGCTTCGCCACATCAATACCGAGTCCGACTCGGAAGTGTTGCTCAATGTGCTGGCATTCGAGCTACAGCTGCGCGGCAAGCTGACACCGGCTGCCGAGGATATCTTCGCAGCGGTGAGCGCCGTGCAGCGACGCTGCCGCGGTGGGTATGCGGTAACGGCGATGATTGCCGATTACGGCATCGTGGCCTTCCGCGACCCGCTCGGCATCCGCCCGCTGGTGTTCGGTTCACGCGAGACTGAAACTGGCACGGAATACATGATTGCGTCCGAGAGTGTGGCGCTGGATGTGCTGGGTTTCCGGCTGATCCGCGATGTGGCGCCGGGTGAGGCTGTCTATATCGAGAAGGACGGCACCTTCCACGCGATGCAGTGCGCAGAAAATACCAGCCTGCAGCCCTGCATGTTCGAGTACGTCTATTTTGCGCGCCCGGATTCGATCATCGACGGCATTTCCGTGTACAAGGCGCGCTTGCGCATGGGCGAGAAGCTGGCCGAGAAAATACAGCGCCTGCGGCCGGATCATGATATCGATGTCGTGATACCGGTGCCGGATACCAGCCGCGTGGCCGCGCAGATCCTCGCGCACAATCTCGGAGTCAAGTTCCGTGAGGGACTGATGAAGAACCGTTACATCGGCCGCACGTTCATCATGCCCGGGCAGAAGCAGCGCAAGAAATCCGTGCGCCAGAAGCTGAACGCCATCGACCTCGAGTTCCGTGGCAAGAACGTGATGCTGGTCGATGATTCGATCGTGCGTGGCACGACCTGTGAGCAGATCATCCAGATGGCGCGTGATGCCGGTGCCAACAAGGTCTATTTCGCCTCGGCGGCGCCGGCGGTCAAATACCCGAACGTGTACGGCATCGACATGCCATCGGCCAATGAACTGATCGCGCATGGCCGCACGGATGAGGAAGTGTGCCGTGCCATCGGTGCTGACTGGCTGGTCTACCAGGATCTTGAGGACCTGATCGAGAGCTGTGGCGAGTACACCAACCTGACCAGCTTCGAGTGTTCGGTGTTTACCGGCGAATACATTACTGGTGATGTCGACCAGGCCTATCTCGATCGCCTTGATGCGCGCCGCAACGATGCGGCGAAAAGCAGTGGTGATGGCGATGTCAACGGCAGCGTGGTCGGTATCCACAATGCCCACTGACAACCGTTTGCCATGGCGCGTTTGCGGATGCCGCCCGCTGCAGGGCTGAAGCGCGCACTCTGGTTCGCGCCACTGCTGGCCTGTGGCGCGCTGGCTTTCTGGCGCATGTTACTGGCCATGTATGGCCGTGTTGGTTATCTCTACGAGCTGGAATGGATGGAGGGTGCCATGTTGCAGCAGGTGCTGCGCGTGGTGCATGGCCTGCCGCTCTATGGTGAGGCGACACTCGATTTTGTGCCGGCCCTTTACATGCCTCTGTACTACTGGCTTGCGGCTCTGTCGGTCAGCCTGTTCGGCGAAAACCTGTTGGCCTTGCGTATGGTGTCTGTATCGGCAGCGTTGGGCGCCCACTGGCTCGTGTATGCGATTGTCCGCCGCGTGAGCGGCTCGGCGCTGGCCGGTTTGGCAGGCATCGGGTTGTTCGCGGCTACCTACCCGCACACGGCGTTCTGGTTTGATGTCGCCCGCGTCGACAGCTTGTGGACCTGCCTGCTCGCGGCCGCTGTGTATGCCATGTTGCGCCTGCGCGAGCAGCCTTCCCCGACAAGGTTCGTGCAACTGGTGGTTATCTGCCTCGCGGCTTTTGCTGCCAAGCAGGCTACGCTGTTCATGATGCCGTTCCTTGCGCTGGCGCTGCTGTGCTGGACGGGGTGGGGCACGGTCATCCGCTTCACGCTGGTGTTCACCGCCGCGGCCGCAGTGTTGCTGGTGCTGTTGCAGTGGATGACCGGCGGCGAGTTTTTCTTCTACGCCTTCCGCATGGCCGGTACCCACGGTGTCACGGCTTTCGGTTTCCAGCGTTTCGGGCTGGACATCCTGTTCACGGTTGCCTTTACCGTACTGCTCGCGGCGCTGTACCCGTTGCTGGCGCCGGGTCGCTGGCGCGAGAAGGCGGGCTGGTGGGCGCTACTGGCCGGATTTTTCTGCCTGTCGATGCTGTCGCGCGCCTATGCCGGTGCGTTTTTCAATGTGCTGATGCCACTGCACTTCTGTGCGGTGATTCTGGCGACGCTCACCTGTGCTGTCCTGGTCGAGCGCGCCATGGCAGGTCACTGGGTGCGCGGCTTGCTGGCGGCGTTGGCCCTTGGTCTGCTGACCGTCGAGACGGCGCGACATCACTACGAGCCGCGGGCACAATGGCCGACCGATGCCACCCGGCAGGGTTACCAGCAGTTGTTGCAGCGCGTCGCAGCGGTGGACGGGCGTGTCTGTTTCACGGCGCACGGTTACCTGGCCTGGTTGGCCGGCAAGGGTTTCTGCGCCCATAACACGCAGGTAACCGATCTGGTAACCGGTAGTGACCCGGAGCGGGCGCAGCGCCTGCGCGCTGATGCGCGGCAGAAAATCCTCACAGGCTACTATGCAGTCATCGTGCTGGACCGGGAGAAAGAACTGAACGATCTCGGCCTGCAATTGTCCGACATTCCCTATACAGTGGAAAACATCGAATACCCGCAGGGTCCGGTGCAGTTTCCGGTCAATGGCCGGCCACCCACCCTGTGGTTGCAGTACAACGGCGCAACGTTGCCATAGGAGACGCACAATGCACGATGAACACGACTGGGCACTGGCCACGCAGGCGATCCGCGCCGGGTTCGAGCGCACGGCCTACGGCGAACACAGTGAACCGGTTTTCCTCACCTCCAGTTACGTGTTCGAATCGGCCGAGCAGGCCGCGGCGCGTTTTGCCGGCACCGATGCCGGCAACGTCTATTCGCGGTACACGAACCCGACGGTGTCAGTGTTCGAGCAGCGGCTTGCAGCACTCGAAGGCGCGGAGATGGCCGTGGCCACGGCATCCGGCATGGCGGCGATCCTGGCAACCTGCATGGCGCTGCTGAAAAGCGGTGACCATGTGGTCTGTTCGCGCAGTGTGTTCGGCACTACTACTGTGCTGTTCAGCAAGTACCTGCAGAAATTCGGGGTCGAGGTCAGCTTTGTGGCCCTCACTGACCTCGCCGGTTGGCAGGCGGCCGTGCGAGCGAATACGCGCCTGTTGTTCCTTGAAACACCGTCCAACCCGCTGAATGAAATCGTCGATATTGCTGCTGTGTCTGCCATTGCGCATGCCGCGAATGCCTTGCTGGTGGTCGACAACTGTTTCTGCACGCCGGCCCTGCAACGGCCGCTCGCGCTGGGCGCCGATATCGTCGTGCATTCCGCCACGAAGTACATCGATGGGCAGGGGCGCTGCCTCGGTGGCGCTGTAGCCGGCAGCAAAGCACAGATGGATGAGGTGCTCGCCTTCCTGCGCACAGCGGGACCGACGCTCAGCGCGTTCAATGCCTGGGTGTTGCTGAAAGGCCTCGAGACGCTCGCGCTGCGCATGGAGGCGCACAGCGAGAATGCGCTGGCGCTGGCGCAGTGGCTGGAGCAGCAGCCTGGTGTCGAGCAGGTCTTTTACTGCGGTTTGCCCTCGCATCCGCAGCATGTATTGGCGAAGGTGCAGCAGTCCGGTTTCGGTGGCGTGTTGTCCTTTGCGGTGAAAGGGGACAAGGCAGCCGCCTGGCGTTTCATCAATGCCACGCGCATGGTGTCGCTGACCGCCAACCTCGGTGATGCGAAAACGACGATCGTGCACCCGGCCACCACGACCCATGGGCGTTTGTCAGCCGAAGACCGTGCCCAGGCTGGTATCGGCGACAACCTGATCCGCCTGTCAGTAGGGCTGGAAGACATTGCCGATATCCGCACCGACATGCAGCGCGGCCTTGCTGCACTGTGACAGGAGAAGAGGACGATGCAACACGACCAGACCGGCAAGCAACTTGACGCGATCATCGCTGCAGTTGGCGAGGTGCTGCTGGGCAAGGAAGAGAAAGTCCGCCTCGCACTCGCCTGCATGCTGGCCAAGGGGCATTTGTTGCTGGAGGACCTTCCGGGCATGGGCAAGACCACCTTCGCGCATGCACTGGCGGCCGTACTCGGTTTCAGTTACCGCCGTGTGCAGTTCACCAGCGACATGTTGCCGGCGGATATTCTCGGCGCGAACATTTTCGACCCGGAAAAACGCACGTTCACCTTGCACCGCGGGCCGGTTTTCACCCAGTTGCTGCTGGCTGACGAGATCAACCGCAGTTCGCCGAAGACGCAGAGCGCGCTGCTGGAGGCGATGGAGGAGCGTCAGGTATCGATTGACGGCCAGAGTACGCCGTTGCCGGAACCGTTCTTTGTTATCGCCACGCAAAACCCGCTGCACCAGTCTGGCACCTATCCACTGCCGGAATCCCAGCTGGACCGTTTCCTGATGCAACTGAGCCTCGGCTTTCCCGACCGCTCGGTCGAGCGCCAGCTCTACGAGGGACGCAACCCGCGCGCCGCGCTGCAGGGCATTACTCCTTGCGTGACGCTGGAACAGTGGTTTGCCTTGCAAGCGCAGGCTGCTGCCGTGCAGGCATCCGGCAGTGTGCTCGACTATGTGCAGAGGCTGGTGGACCACACGCGCTATTCCGGTGAGTTCCAGTGGGGCTTGTCCCCGCGTGCAGCGCTAGGCCTGATGCAGGCAGCGCGCGCCTGGGCCTTGTTGCAACACCGGCAGTTCCTGGTGCCGGAAGATGTGCAAGCGGTGTTCGGTCCGGTGGTATCGCATCGCCTGCGCTACCAGATGCGCAATAGCCAGCATGCCGATCCGGCCCGGCTGGTGCTGGACAAAGTCGACGTGCTGGGCTGACGGCGATGCGCCTGTTGTCTGCCATGCCTGCCAGCTGGCAACAACGCTACCGGCGCTGGCTAGACCGGCGTATCCCACCCGCCACGTCGGTGCAGTTGCACCAGGGCAACCTGTTCATTTTCCTGTCGCACCATGGCCTGTACTTCCTGCTGCTGGTCGCACTGGTGTGGGTCGGCGCGACCAATTTCCAGAACAACCTCGCTTTTGCACTGGCATTTTTCCTGCTGGCCGTGTTGCTGGTGGTGATCCTGCAGACGTTTGCCAACGCCAGTGGCTTGCGGCTGCGGGTGGTTGATGCCAGTCCTGTGTTTGCGGGTGAGGTGGCAATGGTGCGCGTGGAGGCCGAGTCTTCCGCCGACCGCCAGATGCTCGAACTCGGTTGGCCCGGGCAAGACAGTGTGCAGTTCAATGTGCAGGCGGCGCAGGCCACCGTGCTGGCGTTGCCGCATGTCACCACACAGCGCGGCTGGTTGCAGCCAGGCCGCATGCGCCTGCAGACGTTCTACCCGCTCGGTATCGTGCGCTGCTGGAGCTGGCTGGACCTGGCGGTGCAGGTGTTGGTATACCCTCGGCCGCTGGAGGCGGATTACCGCCAGTGCAGCAGTGGTGCTGGCGATGATGAGGGTGGCGTGGTGATTGCCGGCGGCGACGAGTATTTCGCGCTGAAACCCTACATTGAAGGCGAGCCGCGCTCACGGATTGCCTGGAAGCAGTTTGCCGCCGGGCGCGGCCTGTTCGTGCGTGAATATGCCGAGCAGCGCGGTGGAGAAGTATTGCTGGATTTCAGCGTGCTGGCAGATGCTGATCCCGAGACCAGATTGTCGAAGCTTTGTTACTGCGCTTTGCAATTGCATGAGCAGGGCAGGGCTTATGGCCTTTCGCTGCCTGGCCAGCCATTGATTGCGCCGGCTGTCGGTGAACCACAGTTGCGTGCAGTGCTCACTGCGCTCGCGCTCTATCGCGGGTAATGCCATGGCGGTTGAAGCGTCAATGGCCATGATCCCGCGCGAACAGTTGTCGCGCACCGGCTTGTTGTACGTGCTGGCCGCCTATGGTGCCTGTGTGTCACTGCTGGCGTTTTTCCTGCCCTGGTGGTTGTTGCCGGTTGCGCTTGGCAGTGCAGGCTGGCGATTGCTGGTGTTTGCCGGAAGGGTGTCGTTCCCGCCATCCTGGCTGAAAGTGCTGCTGGTGTTACTCAGTGGCGCCGGCCTGTTTGCTGAATACGGCATCACCGTTTCGCTCGATGTTTTTGTGATGCTGCTGTTGCTCGGCTTTTCGCTGAAGCTGCTGGAGCTGTATCACCGGCCTGATGCCAGGCTGCTGCTGTACCTGGCGTTTTTCGTGTTGATGACAGCATTCCTGTTCAACCAGTCACCGCTGTTTGCTGTTTATGTGTTCACCTGTGTTGCTGTGGTGTTGTCTGCGCTGGTGGCACTGCACAGCAGCGAGGCCTGCTTGCATCGCCAGTGGTGGCAACCGTTGCGCCGCGCGGGCATCGTTTTTGCCATGGCGTTGCCAGTGATGCTGTTCATGTTCGTGGTCATGCCGCGCTTGCCACCGTTGTGGGTAATGCCGTTGCAGAAGCAGCAGGCAAGGACAGGCATGAGCGATACGATGAGCCCGGGTGATATCGCCTCGCTGGCCCGTTCTTCTGAACTGGCATTCCGGGTCACGTTTGCCGGCCCTGTTCCCGAGCGGCGCGAGCTGTACTGGTATGGCATGTTGCTGGACAGTTTTGATGGCAGGACCTGGAAGGAGTCCTGCCCGGATTGCCTGGGCCAATGGCGTTCATCGCAGAGCCTGGGACCCGCCGCAGCGGCTGTACGCTATGACGTGATCCTGGAGCCGCATGGCGGGCAATGGCTCTATACCTTGTCGCCATCGATCATCAATGAGCGCGGTGTATGGGTGAATGTCGATGGCATCTACCGCTACACGAGGGCTGTGGGCCAGCGCCAGTCTTACCAGGCGCGTTTCCTGGCCGGTGGGCAATTCCAGTCGTGGCTGGGTGAGCAAACACCGACCGACAACAGCCGCGCCTTGCCTGCTGAAGGCAATCCGCGCGCCCGTGCACTGGCGCTGCAGTGGAGGGAATCTGCTGCGGATGACCAGGCCGTGGTGCAGCAGGCTCTCGATTTTTACCGCGCCAGTTTCCACTACACCTTGCAGCCGCCACCGCTGGGTGAGCAGCGTGTGGATGACTTCCTGTTTAACACCCGGCGCGGCTTCTGTGAGCACTTTGCCGGCAGTTTCGTGTTCCTGATGCGGGCAGCGGGCATACCTGCCCGCGTTGCAGTGGGTTACATGGGCGGCGAGGTCAACGCTGCCGAGCGTTATGTGGTGGTGCGGCAATACGATGCACATGCCTGGGCGGAGGTCTGGCTTGCCGGGCGTGGCTGGGTGCGGGTGGATCCGACGGCAGCGGTGGCACCTGAGCGCATCGAGCTCGGTTTTGCCGATGCTTTTGCCGGTGATGAGCAATTCGCACTTGATGGCGGCCTTGCGGCGTATCGCCACATTGCCTGGTTGAACAATCTCCGCAAAAACAATATCTCGCTGCGGCGCGGC
>CALMIC010000288.1 GCA_937864065.1 uncultured Cellvibrionales bacterium
GCGCATGCTTCGCATTGTATGCGCCGCCTGTGCCTGCCCCTTAGCTCAAACGTTATGTGTATTTCTGCGGAGAGCGAAGACCAAGATGGGTGACGAAAGGAATGAAGTCTTTGTCAGAGAAAAGGAGAGGGAATCCGTTATCAATGCAGAATGTTGCAATAATAACGTCTGCAGTTTTTCTGATAGTAATTCCTTTTTTTCTCAGAATTCTGTAGTTCTCTGCACATCGAAGAGCAGCGGTTTCGCCAAGCATTTCATAAATAGACAGCGAGCCAAGCAATTCTTTTGCTGTTGCATAGTCAGAGTCACTTTTGAAACCCTGCAATATTTCCAGGGCAATCAAATCACCTATGGCAACGGCTTCGTTTCCAAGCGCAGTATCAAGAAGGCCAACTTCGGCGGTATTCCTGCCATTGAAAAAGTCTATCCAAACGCTTGTATCAACAAGAATCACTTAGACAGCCTCATGTCCTCAAGGTCGCCTTCCCACTTGAGCCGTCCTTTAAAAGCTTTTATGCCCTCTTGTTTTTTTAGCTTTATCAATGTCTTAAGGCCAAGCTCTACAGCTTCTTTCTTCGTTTTTAGGCCAGTGGCTTTGAGAGCGTCATCCATGAGTTTGTCATCAATCACAATGTTGGTGCGCATATGGGTCAGCCTCGGTGCATCGTTGCAATACACACTTTATTGCAATTAAATACACATAACAAGTCGATCAATGCGTTCGCTGCACTAACTGGGACAGAGCCACCGTTAAACCAGTTTCAATCCAGGCAGTCGCGACCATGGGTCGCTCCTACAAGATCGTGCGCCACCTGTAGGAGCGACCCATGGTCGCGACGCGGCTGCTCAGCCGCTCCCTGTTTATTTACCGTTATGGACGTGTTTCAAACCCCGTGCACGCGCGGGGCGCGACCTTGGCCGATAGCGACCCACACAATTCTCCCACTTCAGACAAATGATCCACGAGGAGCTGCTTTTCTCCTGTCCTGCGCACATGCGCTATAAACTGCCCTTGCTCATCCATCTCACCTTCCAAACCCGTCGAATTCGACGGGATTAGCTTGTCCAAACCCATCGAAATCGATGGGTTTAACTTCGCACTTCGACAGGGCGTGCGCAGCACGCCCCTACGGGTTCACGCCCGCTCAGCGGCCTTTCTCGTAGACCGGGTTACCTTCCACTTCGTAGTAATCCTGCCCGTAGATAAACGGAATGTACCACTGCCCGCGTTTCACGGTCACGTTGGACAAGGCCACCGCGCCCGGCGATTTTTCGATGGCGTTGTCCATAGCTTCCTTCATGTCCGGGTAGGCCCCTGTGGGGATGAAGGTGATGATATGGATCGTGTCGCGCCCGGTGTAGCGTTTGCCGTAGTCAATGGTGTGCGCACCGTCCTTCACGTTGACGTTCTTGGTGGAGGCGATGGTGAAATCCCCGATACGGTGGGCGCAACCGCTCGCTAGGGTGGCGGCCAGTAGCAGGGGCAGGGTTCGGGTAATGGTCATGGCAAGACTCCTGTTGTTGTGGGTTACACAGAGGAGTCTAGGGGGTGCCAGGCTCACCAGATGCGCCTGGAATCAGAGCAACTCGATACCCAAGCGCCGCACCAGCAGCGCAAACAGGCCGAAGCACACCATCGTGATCACCACACTGGCGGCCAGGGTGGGCCAGAAACCGTAGCGCTGCAGCAGCGGCGGGAAGGCGAGGAACATCGGCAGCGTTGGCACCACATACCAGAACGTGTACCACGCATGGTTGGCGATTTTTGCCGGTGGCTGGTTTTCCACGTACAACCAGACCAGTGTCAGCACGGTGACGAGCGGCAGCGCGGCGATGAGGCCGCCGAGCTTGTCGCTGCGTTTGGCCACTTCCGAGACCAGCACCACCACGGCGGCGGTGATGGCATATTTCGTGATGATCCAGCTCATGTTTGTGCTCAGGTGTGTGTGAGGGCGTGATGAATCACGCCCCTACGGTTTACGCCGCGGCGCTTGTGGTTTGTTTAGGCCGAAATGCTCGCGCAGGCCGAACACGCTTTGCGGGATCAGTTCCTGCAACAGCTCCACTTCCTCGGCCGGTGTGGCCGCGCGCATCTGCTCGTGGGCATCCGGGTCATCAAGATCCACGGCGAAAAACAGGATGGGCTCCAGCAACTCCTCCGGCGCGGTGCTGGCGGCATCGCCCCACAGTTCCATGCCGAGCAGGAAGCCTTCGCACCAGGCATCGGGAATCACCTGCAGCTGGCCGTTTTCCTCGCCTTCGAGGAACAGCGGCGCGCACTCGCCGCGCGCCAGTGCTTTCTCCACCGTGGCATGGTGGGCGAGCGCATCGGCACGGAATGCCTGCGCTTCCTGTTCATTGCGCCACACCGGCACGTACTCCTCGCCACCCCAGAGCGCCGGCAGCCACACGGCGGAGGGCACCGGTTCCGGCGCGCAGGCTACGGCGTGGAAAAAACCGTCCAGCTCGCTCACGCCGAGCACGCACGCGGCTTCATCATTGGCGTAGTGCTGCAGGGCGGCGTCGAGGCGTTCGTAACTATCTGGCATGACAATGTTCTCGCTCAATCAGTAATGGGCGTGCGCAGCACGCCCCTACACGTTACGGAGGGATTCGATGACAGCTGCTGTATCGGGCCGCACACCGCGCCACAGGTAGAAACTTTCTGCCGCCTGTTCCACCAGCATGCCGAGGCCATCGGCCACCTGCGCGCCGTGTTGCTGCGCCCAGCGCAGGAACGGCGTCAGCTCCTGGCCGTACATCATGTCATAACAGCAGGCGCCGGGCTGGAGAATCGCCGGATCCAGTGCGGGCAGCGCGCCACCGAGGCTCGCCGACGTGCCGTTGATCACGACATCGAACGGCCGCGCGTGGAGTTGCAGGCTGCTCGCGCGCAACCGCTTCGCCTCCTGCGCGGATTTCCCGGCATTGAACAATTGCACCAGCTCCTCCGCCTTGGCCAGCGTGCGGTTGGCAATCACGAGGCGGGCGGGTTCTTGTGCCAGCAAGGGCGCGATGACGCCGCGCACGGCACCGCCCGCACCGAGCAGCAACACGCGCTTGCCGGTGATCGTCCAGCCGAGGTTGTGCGTGAGGTCGCGCAACAGGCCGGCACCGTCGGTGTTGTCACCAAAAATCCTGCCATCGTCCACTTTCTTCAGCGTGTTCACCGCGCCGGCCTGCCGGGCGCGCTCACCCAGCTCATGGGCAAAGGCGTATGCATCGAGCTTGAACGGCACGGTGACATTGAGGCCCTTGCCACCGGCAGCAAAGAACACGCGCGCCGCCTCGGCAAACTCGCCCTCTTCCACCAGCTGGCGGTCATAACTCATGGCCTGGCCGGTCTGCTGGGCAAAGGCGGCGTGGATCTGCGGCGACTTGCTGTGGGCTATCGGGTTGCCGAAAACGGCGTAACGGTCTTTCATGCTGCCAGCCCCGCTCACACCCACGCACGCCGCACGATGTAATCGCTGTACAGCCTGGCTTCCGGCGAGCCGGGCTCCGGCTGCCAGTTGTAGTGCCAGCTGACCAGCGGCGGCAGCGACATCAGGATCGATTCCGTGCGCCCGCCGGTCTGCAAGCCGAACAGCGTGCCGCGGTCATACACCAGGTTGTATTCCACATAGCGGCCGCGCCGGTACAACTGGAACTGCCGCTCACGCTCGCCGTATGGCAGCGCCTTGCGCCGCGCGACGATCGGCTGGTAGGCCGGCAGGTAGCTGTCACCCACCGCGCGCAGGAAAGCAAAACTTTTCTCGAAGCCCCAGGCGTTCAGGTCATCGAAAAACAGGCCGCCGGCGCCGCGCTGCTCGTCGCGGTGCTTCAGGTAAAAGTATTCGTCGCACCAGCGCTTGTAATCGGCATAGACGTTATCGCCAAACGGGTCGCACGCCGCCTTGGCCGTGCGGTGCCAGTGCACACAATCCTCATCAAAACCGTAATACGGCGTGAGGTCATAGCCGCCGCCGAACCACCACACATCCGGTTCGCCGGGCTTGCGCGCGATGAAGAAACGCACGTTGGCGTGCGAGGTGGGCACATACGGGTTGGACGGATGGATGACCAGCGACACGCCCATCGCCTCGAACGCGCGGCCAGCGAGTTCGGGCCGGTGCGCCGTGGCCGAAGCCGGCATCGCATCGCCCTGCACGTGCGAGAAATTCACGCCGCCCTTCTCGAACACCTCGCCGTCGGTAATCACGCGCGTGATACCGCCGCCACCGCCGCCCTCGCGCTGCCAGGCATCCTCGACAAAGCGCGCGCTGCCATCCTCTTCTTCCAGCGCGCTACAGATGCGGTCCTGCAGATCCAGCAGGTAGTTTTTTACAGCCGTTACATCAATGGTCATGGTCGCTTCCGTTTGGGCATTCACGCGAGACGGCAGATCTCACCGGTCATCACATCGCGGATCTGCGTGGGGTTTTTCTGGCCACCGAGCTCACCTGGCAGCACGGCATCGAGCCGGTTGCCGAAATAGCGACGCACATCACTGATACTGCGCGCGGGCGGTTTGCCGGCGGGATTGGCGGAGGTGGAGACCACGGCACCGCCGTACGCGCGGCACAGCGCCTGCACCAGCGGGTGTGCACTGACGCGCAGTGCGAGCGTGGGCCGCCCGCCGGTGATCCAGTGCGGCGCGGCGCCGTTGTCCGGCACCAGCCAGGTGTGCGGGCCGGGCCAGGTCGCGCGCATCGTATCCAGTTTTTCTTCCGGCAAGCCGCGCAGGTACGGTTCCAGTTGGGTGATGTCGGCAGCCACCAGGATCACGCCCTTGCGCCAGTCGCGCTTTTTCAGCGCCAGCAAACGGCGCACGGCGTTTTCATCGTGCGGGTCGCAACCGACACCCCAGACAGCTTCGGTCGGGTAGGCAATGACACCGCCGCGCCGCAAGGCATGCACCGCGACGGGCAGGCGGACAAGGGTATTAGGCGCCAAAGGCATTTTTTATCCACTCGAATTGCAGGCCGCACTCGCCAGGGCGAGCTGCGATGATGTCGAAACGGCACGGGTGCGCCCGCCATTGCGGGTGCGCCAGCAGGTACAGCTGTGCCGTGCGCAGCAGCTTCTGCTGCTTGCTGAACGTGACACTTTCCACCGGCGAGCCGAAGCGGTCGCTCTTGCGGAAACGCACTTCGACAAACACCAGTGTGTCACCCTCGCGCATGACCAGGTCCAGCTCACCGCCGCGGCTGGTGAAATTGCGCGCCAGCGGCTGCAGGCCCTGTTCTTGCAGCCACGCTTCGGCGGCGGCTTCGTAACGCTGGCCGCGTGCGCGCGGTGCGGCAACGCCGGTGGCCATCAGTAGCCGCCCACCGCCGGCAGCAGGCGCAGCTGGCCACCCTGCACCACACCCCAGACGAGGCGGCGCACGATGCGGCGCTCGCCATCCATGCCGAGGTAGCCGGTATTGCCTGGCAGGCTCAGCGTGGTGCCACTGCGCAGCTGCGACAGACGCGGGTAGAGTTCGCGCGCATCGGCGCCCATCGCATACAGCATGTCATTGTCCGGCAGGACGGGCTCACCGGTTTCGCGCAGCGGTCCGGTGCCGGCCTGCCACGGTGACAGCGCGATGCGCAGCCCCTCGGCGCGTTGCAGGATTTCGGGCCGGTTGCTCCAGGACTGCGCCGTCGCGTACACCGGCACCTGGCCGGCGTTGTTGCGCGCCAGCGTCTCTACCATCTGCGCCGCGTCGGTCGCGTTGCCGACAAAAAACACCATGTCCGGCAGCGTGGCGCCGGGACGGAACTGCCCGCTGGCGAGATCCAGGCCCAGTGCCTGTGCCAGCGGCACACTGTAATTGCCGCTGGCCGGCGCATAGCGCATCTGGGCGGTAATCTCGCCACCGCGCTGCTGCCAGTGGCGCAGGAAAGCCTGCAGCAACCGCTCGCCGCGCTCACCCTGCGGCGCGATGACCAGTGCCCGGCGCAAGCCACTGGCCATCGCACCTTCGGCCACCTGTTGCACATCGTCTTCCGGGTTCAGGCTGAACTGGTACAGCGCCTGTGGGCCGGCCGCCGGGTTGGGCGGGTTGTTCAGCGCCAGGGTCGGCACCGGCAGCGACGGCTGGCTCGCCAGCAACTGCACCTGTTCGCGCTCCAGCGGGCCGATGACCAGTTTCGCCCCTTGCGCCACGGCTTGCTGGTAGGCATTGAGCAGGTCGGGCGCAGCATTGCTGTCGATGACATCGATCTGGGCGCTGGCCGTGCCGTCGGCGAGGTGGCGGTAGTGGGCGGAGAGGAAACCGTCGCGCACGGCCTGGCCGGCCAGTGCGCGCTTGCCGGTCAACGGCAGCAGCAGTGCGATGCGCGCCTCGTCACCCTGTTGCTGGCCAATGGCCGCCATCTCGGCCGGCATGTGGCGATTGGCCGGGTGCAGCGGCCAGCTGCGGCGCCAGTCATTCAGGGCCGCCACGCGCCGGTCGAAGCCGGTGCGCTGCACGCGCGCCAGCGCCACCCAGCCGGCCAACAGCTGCTCCTCGGCGCGGCTGGCGGTGTCGGCGTTATCGAGGAATTGCAGGTCCTGGTCGCTCAGCTGCAACAGCAGGCGCCAGGTGGTTTCACCGAGCAAGGCCTGTTCGCCGGGATCACTGACCAGCAGGCCCTGGCGGATGCGCTCCTGCAGTGCATCCACCGGCTGGCGCTGCGCTTCATACAGCTCGGCGCGCAGGGCGTGCAGGCGGATGGCGCTGGCGCGGTCGCTGGTCACCTTGGCATCCAGTGCCGGGTTCAGCAGCGCGCCGGCGGCAGCGGGCCACTGCCGCTGCGACAGGGCCCAGCTGCCCTGCAACAGGCTATAGGGCAACAGCAGGCTGTCATCGACTGTGCCGGGCTTGATCTCCTGTAGCACGCGGCCCAGGCGCACGCTGTCGCCCTGCGCGTCATAGATGTGCGCCACCTGCAGCAGCAACAGCTCACGCTGCGGCGAGGCAGCCTGCTCGGCCTGGCGCAGCAGCGCAAAGGGATCCTGCTGCGCGGCACCAGCCGCCTGGGCAGTGCCAGCGGCCACCTGGGCCACCGGCGCTGCGGTGTCCGTGCCGTCCAGTGCCGGCAGCCCGGCACAGCCGGCGAGCAATAGTGTTGCAGCGAGCGCGGCGAGGCTGCCACGCAGCCGTGATCGAAGCGTTAGAATGCTTGGCATTGTCCAGTTCCGGTTTGATGGCATGTCCACAGCGATTCCCCGGGCGACCCTGTTTGTGGTGGCCACACCGATCGGCAATCTGGCCGACATGGTACCCCGCGCCGTCGCGGTACTCCAATCAGCGGACGCCATTGCGGTGGAAGACACGCGCCACAGCGGCAAGCTGCTGCAGCACTTCAGCATCAGCAAGCCGCTGATCCCCTACCATGACCACAACGAGCGCGACGCGGCCGAACGCATCCTCACCTTGCTGCAACAGGGCAAGCGTGTGGCGCTGATTTCGGATGCCGGCACCCCGGCGATTGCCGATCCCGGCTACCGGCTGGTGCGCCTCGCCCACCAGCATGGCGTGCGCGTGGAGAGCATCCCCGGCCCCTGTGCCGCCATCGCCGCCCTCGCCGGCTCCGGCCTGCCGTCCGACGCGTTCCGTTTCCACGGTTTCCTGCCGGCAAAACAGCAGGCGCGCTGCGCGGCGCTGCAGGGTCTGGCCAGCGAGACGGCCACACTGATTTTCTACGAGGCGCCCCACCGGTTGGCCGATACCGCGCACGACCTGGCAGCCGTTTTCGGCGATGCCAGGGAAGTGTGCCTGGCGCGTGAACTCAGCAAGCACTACGAGACGCTGTGGCTGACGACACTGGGCGAGCTGGTGCGGGCGATCGACGCGAAGCAGGTGGAGGAGCGCGGCGAGATCGTGCTGGTGGTGGCCGGTGCAGCGGAGGCTGTTGCCGCCCCGGACGAAAGCGACCGGGTGCTGGCCATCCTGCTCGCCGAATTGCCCGTCAAGCAGGCCGCCGCCCTTGCCGCACAGATCTCCGGCGCCGGCAAGCGCGAGCTGTACCAGCGCGCACTGGCCCTGAAGGACGCCGACTGATGCGCCGGCTGCTGGCCCTGCTGTTCACCCTGCTGGCCCTGCCGGCCTGCGCTGCAGCACCTGCCGCCAGCAAGCCCAATGTGTTGCTGGTGATGCTGGATGACGCCGGCTACAGCGATGTGGCCGGCTTCGGCCGCAATGACGCACCCACGCCAACGCTGCAACAACTGGCACAGGAGGGTGTGCGCTTTACGCGCCATTACGCCGACAGCACCTGCCGCCCGGCGCGGCTGGCGCTGATGACCGGGCGCGAAGCGGCGACCGTGGCACAGAACCCGGATTTCCGCGGCATCTCGCCCCAGGTAATCACGCTGCCGGAAGCGCTCAGGGCCGCCGGTTACGCCACCTGGCATATCGGCAAGTGGCACCTCGGCGACGCCGTGCGCGAGGCCTGGCCCGACCGCCAGGGCTTCGACCACTGGTTCGGCTTCCTCAACCAGTTCCAGCTCAAAGGCCCCGACGAGAACGGCGCGTTCACCAAACGCCCCACCTACACTGACCCGTTCCTGCAGGGCGATGGCAGCCCGCTGCAGCAGTACCGCGGCCACCTCGAGGACATTCTCGCCGCACACGTGGCCGACACCATCCGGCAGGCCGATCGCCAGCGGCCGTGGTTCATCAACTACTGGCTGTTCGCACCGCACCACCCGAGCACCGCATCGGCCGAATTCCTCAAGCGCTTCCCCGAGACCCCGGAGGGCAAGTACCGCGCGCTGCTGGCGCAGGCTGATGCCGCGATCGGGCAGGCACTGGCGGCGCTGCGCGACACCGGCCAACTGGACAACACGCTGGTGATCGTGGTGTCCGACAACGGCAGCACCAACCAGATGATGGACAGCAACCACCCCTTTGCCGGCGTGAAGGGCGAGTTCCGCGAAGGCAGCCTGCGTACGCCGCTCATTGTCCGCTGGCCGGACCGGCGCGGCGCAGGCCGGGCGATCGGAGATATTGTCGCCATCCAGGACCTCTACCCGACCATCCTGCAGGCCGCCGGCATCACACCACCACAGCCGCTGGATGGCCAGGCGCTGCAGCCGCTGCTCGACGGCAAGCCGCTGGCACCGCGCCGGCTGGTGCACGAGATCGCCAGCGTCGGCATGTTCAACTACAGCCTGCTGTCGCCGGACGGCCGCTGGCGCAGCACGGCCGACGAGCTGTTCGACCTCGGCGCCGACCCAGCCGGCAGCCGCAACGTCGCCGGCCGCGAAGCCGCACAACAGCAGCATTGGCAGCGGGACTATGCAGGGTGGCGCTCAGCCAAGACACGGGTGCCGTTGCAGTACCAGCGCCTGTCGGCCACTGGCGAGGCCCGCCTTGAGGGCGACGATTCCCGTCGCGCTCCCGGTTACGGGGCGTGGAGCCTGGCCATCGGCGCGACACTGGCGGCTAACACTGCCGGCACACTGGCCGACCAACCCGGTGTGTGGTCATTGCGGCGTAACCGGGACGGCAGTTTCACCGTGCAAGTCGGCGACACCGCGCTGGCCAGCACCCCCGCAGCGACCACGGGCAAGGAATCCTGCCTGCCGGTGGTACTGTCCACCTGGTACACGCGCTCGCGGCTGCATGAGGGCAGCAATACAGCCTACCTGCAGCTGTATGTCGGATCGCAGAAGGTGCTCGACGCCCGGCTGCCGAACCCGGCAGAACTGACGGCCGACCTGTCAGGGCCGACCTGGATCGGCCGCGATGCCGCTGGCGGCCAGCGCTGGCAGGGCACGCTGGGTGTGCCACAGGTCTACAACACCGCCCTGCACGAAGACCCCGCCGCCGCGCTCGACCGGCTGGCCGATGCGCAACAGGCCGCCTGCCTCACAGTCCCGCCAGGCAAATAACCCCGTCGCGGATGGCGATCGGCAGCGGGTCCAGCGCCTCGCCGGTGCAGGGGCCCGCCACGCAGAGGCCGGTCTCGATGAGGAACAGCGCGCCGTGGGTGGCGCACTGGATCAGCTCGCCCTCGCTGTCGAGGAACTGGTCCGGCAGCCACTCCAGCGGCACGCCGATGTGGGGGCAGCTGTTGCGGTAAGCGTAGACCTCACCGAAGCGGCGCACGGCAAACACCGGTTCGCCGCCGGCCTCGAACCCCCTGGCGCTGCCTTCCGGCAGCTCTTCAACCCGGCACAATGGATACATGGCTCTCCCGCGCGATAACAGGCAAAATGCTCGCGAGACAGTCTAGGGCCAAACAGTGGTCGCAGGGGGATTTCCGGTGCCGCGCATCATGAAGTCAGCACTCGCTTTCTTGCTGGTCCTTACCTTGCAAGGATGCAGCCTTTTCCGCCAGGAATTCAATGAGCCGGATGTGCGCGTGCTGGCCATCTCGCGCCTGCCCGGCGGCAGCCTGCTGGACCAGCGCTTCGCCCTGCAACTGGCTATGACGAACCCGAACGACCTGGAGCTGGATATCCGCCAATTGGCTTTCATCTGCCATGTCGGCGAGACCGAGCTGGTGCGCGGCACCAGCACTGATGTGCCGCCGGTCGCTCCTTTCGGCGAGACCCGTTTCACGGTACAGGGCTCCGCGAACCTGATCGCCGTGGCCAAGTTGCTACGCAAAATGCAAAAGCATCCGGACCAGCGTTTCGGCTACACGCTGCAGGCCGATATCGAGCTGGAACACGGCTGGCCGTCCACCTTCCACCTGACGCGCGATGGCGACATCGGCTTCCGCGACCTGCTGGAACGGGCGCGCTGATTACTGGCCCGATCCTGGGGCACCAGGGTCTTCCTGCCCCTCGAACATCGCCACCACCCGCTCGACATCAAGTGCAAAACCGACGAAATCGCGGATACCGCGCTCGGCATCAGCCTGGGTGGGGAACGGGCCTACCGGGTCGCCATCACGGGTAGCAAACCAGAAACCGTCCGGCCGCTGGAAAATGCGCGGGTTGCGCACCGCAGCCGGCACCTCGTCGCCGCGCCGCCGGTCGAAGACGTCCACCGGCGGTTCCGGCTGGGCCGGCAGGTCGCCCACGTCGTCCGCATGCCACTGGATCCCGCTTTCGTCGGCCACCACGTCGATGGCATCGAGATAGACCTTGTCGGCATCCATTGAAAAGCCGGCATAGTGCTGTATGCCCTGTTCCGCCAGGTCCTGGCTGGCAAACGGGCCGACATCCACTTTCTCGCGGGTCATGAAATACCAGCCATCGGCCTTCTCGAAGGTGCGGGAGCTGCGCTGCGGCACCGGCCCGCTTTCACCGCTACGCCGGGCGGGGGTCTGGTCTTGGTCTGTCATGGTCTGCTCCGTCGGATCGCCGTCACGGTTGAATGTAGCGCGGATAACCCTGCTCTGGCCATCCCTTATAATGCCGGCCTTCGCACCAGCGGGCGCCGACCACCGTGCTGTTCAACTCCTACGAATTCCTCCTGATGTTCCTGCCGCTGTGTCTCGGCGGTTACTACAGCTTCAGCAGCGTGGCCGGCCAGCGCGCTGCCATCGCCTGGCTGGCCCTGTGCTCGATGTTTTTCTACGGCTGGTGGAACCCCGCCTATGTCTGGCTGATGACAGCCTCGATCCTGTTCAACTACGGCGCCGGCCTGCTGCTGGCGAGCCGGCACCGCTCGAAGCCGCTGCTGGCACTTGCCGTGGCCGCCAACTTGTTGTTGCTGGGCCACTACAAGTACACCGATTTCTTCATCAGCAGCGCCAATGCCCTCGCCGGCCTCGATTGGCAACTGCACAACATCGTGCTGCCGCTCGGCATCTCGTTCTTCACCTTCACGCAGATCGCCTACCTCGTCGACGTGTACCGCGGCGAGGTGCGTGAATACCGCATCACCGACTATTTCCTGTTCGTCACTTATTTCCCGCACCTGATTGCCGGCCCGATCATCCACCACAAGGAAATGATGCCGCAGTTCGCCAAGCCGGCCACTCAACAGATCACCGCGCACAACATCACCGGCGGCCTGGTGCTGTTCACGATCGGGCTGGCGAAAAAAATCCTGGTTGCCGACCGGGCGATGGAATACGTCGGGCCGGTGTTCACCGCTGCGGAACAGGGCGCATCACTGACATTCTTCGAAGCGTGGGGCGGCACGCTCGCTTATGTCGTGCAACTGTATTTCGATTTCAGCGGCTACGCCGACATGGCGCTGGGGCTGTCGCTACTGTTCGGCATCCGCCTGCCACTCAATTTCAATTCGCCGCACAAGGCCACCAGCATCATCGACTTCTGGCGCCGCTGGCACATGACGCTGTCGCGTTTCTTGCGCGACTACCTCTACATCGCACTCGGCGGCAGCCGCCATGGCGAGCCGCGCCGCTACCTGAACCTGTTCCTGACGATGCTGCTCGGCGGCATCTGGCACGGCGCGGGCTGGACCTTCGTGCTGTGGGGTGCACTGCACGGCGCCTATTTATGCATCAACCACGGCTGGCGCGCCTTCTGTGCCGGGCGCAAGGCGCTGCTACCGCCTGCACTGCGCACGGCTGTCTACGGCACACTCACTTTCCTCGCCGTGGTGGTGTCGTGGGTGTTTTTCCGTGCGCACTCCCTCGATGGCGCGCTGCGCGTGCTGGAGGGCATGGCCGGGCTCAACGGCGTAACGGTGCCACTGAAGTACGCGGAAAAATGGGGCGAGACCGGCCAATGGCTGGCACAGTTTGGGCTAGTGTTTGACGACAACCTGTTCAAGGGCGGCAAGCAGGTGAGCCAGATCCTGTGGCCGTTACTGGTTATCTGGCTACTGCCGAATTCGCAGACATTGCTGCGCCACTACGACGTCACGGTCTCCGAATTCAGCGAGCAATCGCGTTTTGCCTTCCGCCCCAATGCTGCCACGCTGCTGCTGTGCCTGGTCGTGCTGCTCTATTGCTTCACGCACCTGACCCAGCTCAGTGAATTCCTCTACTTCAGGTTCTGACGCCATGGCACTGTTCCCGTTGCAGGACAAGACCTTCAACCGCTGGCTGGTCGGCCTGTTCCTCGCTGCCGTTTCCGCGATAGCGGCGTTCAATCTTGTCATCAACCCGTTCGCCGTGTTCCCGGTAGCGCGCATTGCCGGCATCTCCGACGTACACAACATGACAAACGCACGCCTGTACAAGACTTTCCTGTTGCGGCAACGCGAGGTGGACGGCCTGCTGCTCGGCAGTTCACGCGTGGAAGAAAGCATGTACCCGCTCGCTGCCGCATGGCCTGGTATGACTGTGTACAACATGGCCATGCCCGGCTGCTCGCTGCACGAGATGCTGCGCAACCTGCAACATGCCCATGCACTGACGCCGCTGAAACAGGTGATGATCGGCCTCGACTTCTTCATGTTCTCGGCCTACCAGGAAGTCGCCAGCGATTTTTCGGAAGACAATTTTGCCGTGGAGGCCGATGGCACACCCAAGCCACCGACCTACGTGCTGCGCACCTGGGCCAATATCCTGTTCTCGGCCGACGGCCTGGAGAAAAGCCGCGACACGCTGAAAGCCAGCCGCAAGCGCGCCATGCCGACACATGAAGACAACGGCATGACCTACATCCCGCTGCACGAATCGGTCGTGCACGACAATGCCGCCATCTACCGCATCTTCGATTCGTTCGAGAACAACTACTTCCGCAAGAACAGTTTCTGGCTCAATGGCCCCAACAGCACCTATACCACGGTGAAAAACCTCTCGACTGGCGCAACCACCTACGACAACCTGCGCGCGCTGCTCGACTACATCTACGCCAATAACATCAACACCCACTTCGTCATTTCACCGATCCATGTGCGCATGCTGCTAGGCCTGGACGGCATTGGCCTGTGGCCGGCGTTCAGCGACTGGAAACTACAGCTGACACGTATCAACGAGGAAGTGGCGGCAAGACATGGACAGCCGCCGCGCCCGCTGTGGGATTTCACGCTGGTTAATGACCACACCACGGAATGGCTGCCGGAAGACCCGCGGCTGCCGCAACCGAAAAAAGGGTTGGCGTGGTTCTGGGATCCTGCGCACCCGAAACCGTCCTTCGGCAACCTGGTGCAGGAAAAAGTGTTCATCACACACCAGGAAGATGCCATCGGCGTGCGCCTGCACAGCAACACGGTGCAGGCACACCTGCAACAGCAGCGCGCCGCACTCGATGCCTACAAGGAGCAGGATCCGTTGACGCGGGACGCCATTCGCCAGCGGCTCGAATCACTGAACACCTGGCAGTGGATCAAGCCCTGACCATCACTGGCCGCGCAGGAACCACTTGTCGAGTTCTGCCAGGCTCACCTGCACCCAGGTGGGCCGGCCATGGTTGCACTGGCCACTGCGCTCGGTGATTTCCATGTCGCGCAGCAGCGCATTCATTTCCGGGATTGTGAGCCGGCGGTTGGCGCGCACGGCGCCATGACAGGCCATCGTCGCCAGCACCTCGTTGACCGACTCGCGCAAGCGCGCACTGCTGCCATGCTGTTGCAGGTCTGACAACACATCGCGCAATAACTGCTCGCTGTTGCCCGCCGCCAGCAGTACCGGCACCTGGCGGATCAGCAAGGACTCCGGCCCTACGCGATCCACCACCAGCCCCAGCTGCTCGAACAGCGCCCGGTGTTCCTCCGCGCAATCTGCCTCGCGCTCGCTCACGGCCACGCCCTGCGGCACCAACAGCGGCTGGCGCGCGATGCTGTGGTCTTCGTAGGCGGCCTTGAGCCTTTCGTAAGTGATGCGCTCGTGCGCGGCGTGCATGTCGACCAGCACCAGGCCCTGCGCGTTTTCCGCGAGGATGTAGATACCTTTGAGCTGCGCCAGTGCATAACCGAGAGGCGGGATTTCCGCCTGCGCGGCAGCAGTGGCCGCCGCATCAAGGCGCGCCGCACTGACCGGCGATGGCGTGTAGAGTGACGCGAGCAATGTGCGTGGCTCCGCCACTGCGCGTTGCACAGCATGGTCCTGCGCCTGTTGCGCGAGCGGGATCGCATTCTGGTAGCTGATTGCCGGGGCTGCCGGCACCGGCAGCGCAGCGACAGGCGCCGCATCCTCCGGCCGTAATTCAGCCAGCACCCGCGCCAGCGAGCGGAATACGAAATCATGTACGGCGCGCGATTCGCGGAACCGCACCTCGTGCTTGGTCGGGTGCACGTTGACATCCACCGCCGCCGGGTCGATCTCGAAGTACAGCACATAGGCCGGATGGCGGCTGTGGTGCAGCACATCCTGGAACGCGAGACGGATGGCATGCGTCACCAGCTTGTCGCGGATCGCACGGCCATTGACGTAGAAATACTGCAGGTCTGCCTGGCTGCGCGAGAACGCCGGCTGCGCCAACCAGCCCCACAGGCGCAGGCCCGCATGCGCGACATCGACAAAAAATGCCTGCTGCATGAAGGCCGGCCCGCACAGTGTCGCCACGCGCCGCTCCTGTTCCTGCTGTGTCTGCGCCTCGCGCAACTGCTGCACGGTGCGCTGGTTGTGGCGCCAGTGGAACGCGACATCGAAGCGCGACAACGCCAGTTTCTTCAGCATCTCGTCAATGCGCTGGAATTCGGTTTTCTCGCTGCGCAGGAACTTGCGCCGCGCCGGTGTGTTGAAGAACAGATCGCGCACTTCCACCGTGGTGCCGCGCTGGTGCGCTGCCGGCAACACCGCCGCGACCATTTCCTGTCCTTCGGCCTGCGCCTGCCAGCCAGCACCGCTGTCGCGTGTGTTCGAGGTGATGGTCAGCCGCGACACCGACGCCATGCTCGCCAGTGCCTCGCCGCGAAAACCGAGTGTTGCCACGGCCTCCAGATCATCGAGCTCGCTGATCTTGCTGGTGGCGTGGCGACACAGCGCCAGCGGCATGTCGTCCTCGTCGATGCCACCGCCGTCATCGCGCACACGGATCGTCTTCACGCCGCCCTGCTCGATATCGATATCAATTTTCCTGGCGCCCGCATCAAGGCTGTTTTCCAGCAATTCCTTCACCACTGATGCAGGCCGCTCGACGACTTCGCCCGCCGCAATCTGGTTGGCCAGCCGCGGACTCAATTGCCGGATACGCGTCATGGAATGCTCGGTGAGTGATCAGTTGGAAACCGGAATTTTCAGGGTCTGGCCGATGCGCACATGCTGGTCGGGCAGTTTGTTATGGTCGCGCAACGCCACCACACTGACCTTGTAGCGCGAGGCGATACCGCTCAGGGTTTCACCTTTCTTCACCACATGGGTCACGGTTTTTTTCGCGGCCGGCTTGCTGGCCTTGGCTTTGGCAGCGGGTGTTTTCGCCTTGGCGGCTGCCGTCTTCTCCGCGATGAGTTTTTCCATGTCATCAGCCTCATCGGCCGCTTTCTGTGCGGCACTGCTGTCGCGCCGCACCACGACGCCTGCCGGCGACACCTCGCCAGGCTTCACTGCACTGTCTGCCACACTCTCCACCGGATCCATCGCCGGCGGCGTGGCAATCTTGTCGATGGTCTGCTTCACCTGGCCACCGCGTGCTGCAGCGAGCGCGGTATCCATCGGCGGCTTGGCGCGGAAATGCGCGTCAATGCCGGCAAAGATGGCGTGTGCCAGCTTGTTGCGGTAAGCGGGATTCGACAGGTTCTTCGCCTCGGTGTGGTTGGTGATGAAGCCGGTTTCGATCAGCAGCGACGGGATATCCGGGTTTTTCAGCACCACAAAGCCGGCCTGCTCGACATAGGTGCGATGCATCTTCGCCACTTTCTTCATCTGGCCGAAGACCTTTTCGCCCATGTCGAGGCTGGTGGCCACCGTGGCCGTCATCGACAGGTCGAGCAGCACTTCCTGCAGCAACGGATCCTTGTCGCCGAGGTTCACGCCCCCGACGAGGTCGGCCTCGTTTTCATTCTGCGCCAGCCAGCGCGCGGTTTCCGAAGTAGCGCCGCGCTGCGACAGCGCAAACACACCGGCGCCCTGCGCGCTGCTGTCCTTGAATGCGTCGGCATGGATCGACACGAACAGGTCGGCGCCCTTGTTGCGCGCGATCTGCGTGCGGCCGCGCAAGCTGATGAAGTAATCGCCGGTGCGGGTCAGGAAGCCACTGTAGCCGGGCGTGTCATTGATGCGCCGCACCAGTTCTTTCGCAATCGCCAGGGTGATGTTTTTCTCGTAGATGCCTCCCGGGCCTTTCGCACCGGGATCCTCACCGCCGTGGCCGGCATCGACGGCGATGATGATGTCGCGCATCCCATTCGCCGCCGGCTTCACCGCCTTGATGTCGCGTTGCACGTTCTCGTCGAACAGGTCCAGCACCAGGCGATCGCCATACTGGGCATTGGCCGGCAGCAGGAAACTCTTCGGGCGCGCTTTCGCAGCCATGTCGATCACCAGCTTCAGCTCACCACCGCGCATCTCGGTGCTGAAGGCTGCCACCGGGGTATTGGCGAGTGCCAGCTTGCTGTCAGCCTCGAAACGGGAATCCGGCAGGATCAGCACGATACGCTGGGCATGGCCACCCTGGCCGGGCAGGTCTTGCAGCTGGTGCTGGCTGGGGCCGGACAGGTCAAATACCAGGCGCGTGTTGTCAGGCGCACGCCACAGCCGCACACCTTTCACGGTAGCAGCGTGTGCCGTACCGGCTGCTGCCAACAACACCGGCAGCAGTACCAACAGTACGCGCCGTACAACGTTTTGCCGCAATAGGCTCGCGAGCGACCCGCACAAGCTCATGGCATCCCCGTAACAATCATTCAGATACACGGCCAGCGCACCTTCACAGCGCGGCAGCGACAGCGTCCAGCCAGTGTTGCGCACGCCCCGAGTGCGCCGTGATGGTCATTTTTCGACCACCTTCTTGTACTACCGAGAGGTTAATGGACAAGTCCGGCAGAGGCAACAAACTGTCTGCCTTTTCCGGCCATTCGATGAGGCAGAGGTGCGCGCCGGCAAAATAGTCGCGGATACCCATGAATTCCAGCTCTTCCGGGTCCGCGAGGCGGTAGAGGTCAAAATGGTAGACCGTGCCGCACGCCAGCTCGTAGGGTTCAACAATGGTGTAGGTCGGGCTCTTAACCGCACCGCGATGGCCGAGCGCATGCAGCCAGCCGCGCGAGAGGGTGGTCTTGCCGGCACCCAGCGTGCCGCTAAGCCAGGCGACGGCACCCGGTCCGCATGCTGCCGCCAGCGCGGCGCCCGCCTGCAGGGTGGCCTGCTCGTCCGGCAGGCTGGCCACCAGCGACATCAACAGTTTTTCAGGTAATCGGCAAAGGCGCGTTCCAGTGCGCTGACATCCGGGATGAACACCGTCTCGCCGCCGGGCAGGTTGGCGGCCAGTTGCTCGGCCGGGGCCAGCACGGCATCGGTGACATCCCCCAGATCCCTGTCGGTAATACGCAACAGGCGCGGGATGCCCTGGATCAGGATCGCGATAAACGGGATCCCGTCGCTGACACCGGTGTTGTTCAGCACGGCAATACGACGGCTGCCGGACGAACGCGGCATACCCTGGCCATTGAGCATCTCAAACGACACCAGCGGCACCGACAGCTTGCGCCAGTTGATGTAGCCGAGGAACCATTCGGGCGCATTGTCGGGGCAGTCCGGGTAGCTGTAGTTGACGATCTCGGCCACCGACACGCCGGGCAACAGCAACAGCTTGTCGGCAACGGGCAGCAACATGGCCGGCACATCATTGGCACGGCGCGTAAGGCTGTTGGCGGGGGCGGCGGCTTCGGCGTTGCTCATCGGTTCATCCGTCAGTGGTCTGGCTTGGGGTTAGCGTGCTCTCGCGGCATTGGCCGCAGGTTTCAGGTGGCTGGCAGACCAGGCCACCAACCGCGCAGCTAGTGCAGCCGGATCACCGGTGAAATCGACCTGCCCGACTGCCTTGGTAGTGGCATCCGGCATCGCCCAACTCACGCAGCTGTCGCGGCTCTGCGTCCACACCTGTCCGCCGCAGCGCCGCATGATACGGCTGGCAGCAGCAGCATCATCGCACATGCCGCTGAATACTATCACGCCACCGCTGCGGCCAAAATGAACCGCCGTGGTAGCCACCACCTGGTCGAGGTTCGGCTTGAACGGGCCAGCCCACTGGGTGCTGCGCACATTGAAACTGCCGTCGCGGCCAACGCTGGTGACATGATCCGGTGAAATGACGGCGACGCTGTTCTCGCGCAACAAGTCGCCGTGCTTGGGCGCATAGGCCTCATAGCTGCCATTGCGCCCCATCACCTGGGTCAGCATGCCCTGGAAATCTTTCTCGATATGGTTGGCGTAGATAAAGGCAATACCCAGGCCTGCCGGCACCGCATCGAGAAACTGCTTCACCGCCTCCGGGCCGCCGATCGAACCTGCCAGCACCCAGACACTGCGCGGCAGCGGCGGTGAATCGCGCTGGCTGCGGTTGATCGTCCCTTTCAGGCCGCGCAATTTCTCCACCAGCCGGCGCTGCCAGTTAGCAAACTCCGGGCTCACCTGGTTGGGGATATGCCCTTCGCAGAGGATCAGCGGCACCTCGATCGCATCGAGCAGCTCGTCGAGCGGCTCCGGATGCGTGGCTTCCAGCGCCTCGATATCGAGGTTGACCACCCAGGCATCGACATCCGCTTCCGCGACACGCCCGCTGCTGCGGGCAAAATCGAGCGTCGTGCCGGTTTCATGACCGGCCGTGCTGATGACACCGCGCAAGGTGGGGATATGCGCCGGGTCATCGACGATGACGCCGATGCGCAGGGCAGACATCGCCGTATCCTCAGCTGCCCTGCTCGTAGCGCGCCATGCGCCGTGCGAGGCGTTCGCCGACCAGGTCGTTGATCGTCATCAGCAATTCCTCTTCCACGTAAGGCTTGCCCATGTAGCGTTCGACGCCCATGCCCATTGCCCGCTCGCGGTGCTTCTCGCCCGTGCGCGAAGTGATCATGATGATCGGGATGTCCTGCAGCCGCTGGCTGTTCTTCATCGTACTCGCCACCTCGAAACCGTCCATGCGCGGCATCTCGATATCGAGCAGCAACACATCCGGCAGGCGATCCTGCATCTGCAGCAGCGCATCGGCACCGTCCTTGGCCAGCATGACATTGAAGCCCTCGCGCTCGAGCAGGCGCGAGGTGACCTTGCGCACCGTCACCGAGTCGTCGCACACCATGACCGTGATGTTCTCCTCGAGTGGTGCCGCCGCTGCCGCACCACCCTCGACGCGGAAAGCGGCGCTTTCCAGCGCCAGGTTGGCGCGTACCAGAGCGAGCAGGTCGAGGATCACCACCACGCTGCCATCACCGAGCAGTGTGGCGCCGGAGAGGCCAGGCACGGCGGCAAATTGCGGACCGAGTGCCTTTACGACGATCTCGCGACTGCCCACCAGTTGGTCAACGTGCAAGGCCACGGTATGTTCGGCACTGCGCACCAGAATCACCGGCTCCGGCAGGATTGCCGAATCCAGGTTCGGCCGCTGGCGCCGGTGCAGCATGGCACCGAGGTAACGCACTTCATAATTACGGCCAGCGTATTCGAAACGCGCTTCCGGATCGTCGTAGTAACTCTCGAGTTCGTACGGGCTGACGCGGACAATACCTTCGATTGCCGTCAGCGGCACGGCATACATTTCCTCGCCGATGCGCACCATCAGCGCGCGGTTGACCGACACGGTGAACGGCAGGCGCACGATGAACTCGGTGCCCTTGCCCACCGCGGAGTGGATAGTCATCGAGCCACCCATGGCCTTGATCTCGCTGTGCACGACATCCATGCCGACACCGCGGCCGGAAATCTGCGTGACTTTCTCCGCCGTACTGAAACCGGCCTGCAGGATGAACTGCAGCGCCTCGTTGTCAGTGATCGGCGAATCGGGCTTCAGCAAGCCGCGCTCGATTGCTTTCTTGCGCACGGCATCGACATTGATACCGCCACCGTCATCGCGCAACGAGATGAGGATGTCGCCACCATCGCGGCCGAGGCTCAACACGACACGGCCCTGCTTCGGCTTGCCGGCAGCCTGGCGTTTTTCCGGTGACTCGATGCCGTGGTCACAGGCGTTGCGCAGCATGTGTTCAAGCGGTGCGACCATGCGCTCCAGCATGGTGCGGTCCAGCTCACCCTGCACGTTCTCTAGATCGAAGGCGATATCCTTTTTCAGCTCGCTCGCCACCTGGCGCACGATACGGCGCAAGCGCGGCTCCAGGCGCGAGAAAGGCACCATGCGCGAACGCATCAGGCCTTCCTGCAGGCCGGTGTTGATGCGCGCCTGCTGCACCAGCAGCGTTTCTGTGTCGCGCAGCTTGTTGCTCAGCGACGATCGGATATCGAGCAAGTCGGAAGCGGATTCCGTCAGCGAGCTGGTCAGCTGCTGCACGGTGGAGTAGCGGTCCATCTCCAGCGGGTCGAAGTCGTCGCTGCGCTCCTGGATCTCCGACAGGCGCGACTGGATCTGCGCATCGGTCTCTGCTTCGAGGCGGCGCAACTGATCCTGCAAGCGCTGCACGATAGCCTCCATTTCCTCCGCCGTGCGTTCGATGTCGATCATCTGCTGCTCGACGCGCGCGCGGTTGATCGAGGTTTCGCCCGCGAGGTTGACGAGGGTTTCCAGCAGGTCGGCAGATACCTTGATCATTTCCTGCTGGGCCTGCGCGGCCTTGGCTTCCGCAGCAGCCTGCATGCCTTTCTTGCCGGCAATCGCCTCTTCCAGGCCACGCGGCATAGCGCCGCGGAACGGGATGATCGTGGCCGTCGGTGCCGGCGCTTCGGCCAACACTGGCGCTGGCACCGGTTCCTCGACCGGTGGAACTTCCAGCACTGGCTCGGCCACAGGTTCAGTCACCACGACCTCTTCAACAGTGGTTTCTTCAACTGCAGTTTCTTCAACAGCCACTGCTTCAACAACAGGTGCTTCCGGCTCGACAGCGGGCTCGGGCTCGGCCACTTCCGCGACCGCCAACACTTCCAGCATCTCCTCGGCAACGGCTTGCTCTGCTTCGCCGAGTCCGGCGCCGGCCAGCTCCTCGGGCAGCTGCTCTTCCAGGTGCGGTTCATGCAGTGGCAACACCGCTGCGGGCGCTGCCGCTGCACGCAGCTCATCCAGCGACTCGCCGGCTGCCACGCGGCGCACCAGGGCAACACCGGCAATCAGGCGGTCCTGGTAGTGGTTCATCGTGGCAAACAGTTCCGCCCCGGCAATACCGCTGAACTGTTCGAGCTGTGTCTCGAGGTCATGCGCCAGTTCACCCAGGCCCATGACGCCCGCCATACGCGCGCCGCCCTTGAAGGTATGCAGGTTGCGCTTCAGTGCATCGCAGAAACTGCGGTCATCCGGCGCATCGCGCCAGCCGAGAATCTGTGCTTCGAGGTCTTCGAGCAATTCTTCGGCTTCCTCGAGGAAAATGCCGAGCATCTCCGGGTCGATATCTTCCGACAGGCCGAGGTCGTCCAGCGCTGACGGTGCCGCTGCAGCGGCTTCGGCAGCCACTTCCTCGACCATTGGCTCAGCCATGGCGATTTCTTCAAGCACAGGTTCTTCGACAACCGGTTCTTCGACAACCAGCTCTTCGACAACCAGCTCTTCGAC
>CALMIC010000289.1 GCA_937864065.1 uncultured Cellvibrionales bacterium
GCCGAGGCAGTCGAGTCGGCCTTGCGGCAGTCACAGGCGCAGCTCGAGGTCATCATTGTCGATGACGGCTCCACGGATGACACGGCTGCGATTGCCGCCGGGCTGGTGCAGCGCGATGCACGTGTGCGCTATGTGCACCAGCCGAACCAGGGCCTGTCGGCGGCGCGCAATACCGGCATGAAAAATGCCGCCGGTGAATTCCTGGTATTCCTCGACGCCGATGACGTGCTGCATGAACACAAGCTCGCGGCGCATCTCGAGCACTTTGCCCGCGAGCCGCACGTCGACATTTCCTATGGCAGCAGCCGCTACTTCCTGTCCGGGCAGCCGGAAAAAACCTTTGCCAGCCTGGCGCTGGACGAGCAGGACTGGATGCCGAAAGTGTCTGGCGGCGCGGCCGACGTTTTGCCGGCGCTGGTCGTCAACAACATCCTGCCGGTGTGCTCCGCGATGTTGCGCCGGGGTGTGGTGGAAGCCGTCGGCGCGTTCGATACCTCGCTCAAGTCACTGGAAGACTGGGACTACTGGTTGCGCGCCGCCGCTGCCGGTTGCTGTTTCGGCTACAGCGATGACGCCCGGCTCGCCACGTACATCCGCGTGCACAGCACCAGCATGAGCCAGAACACGCTGCGCATGCTGCAGGTGCAGTACCGGCTGCGTCGCGAGCACATTCCCCGCTGCCTGCAGCGGCTCGCCGACCGCGCCCTGGCCGCCCGGCTGCAGCGCGACAACAACCGGCGGCGCCTGCGCTGCCTGGCAACCCTTGCCGGCCTGCCCGGCGTCAGTCGCGCGGATGTCCGTGCATTGTGTCGCGGCGAGTCGCCTGTCATGCTGCTGAAACTCTGTTACCGCCTGTGGCGTGACCGCCGGAACCGCTGATCCCATGGCCCCGCTCGTCTCCATCGTTATCACCACCTACAACGGCGCGAAATACCTTGCCGCGCAACTCGACTCGATCCTCGCGCAGACGCATCGCGAGCTCGAGATCATCCTGAGCGACGACGCCTCGCGTGACGACACCTGGGCCATCGCGCAGCGCTACGCGGCAGAGGATGCGCGCATTGTGCTGCTGCGCCATGAGCAGAATGTCGGCCTGCATGCCAACCTCGGTGCAGCGCTGGCGCGCGCCCGGGGCGAGTACCTCGCGATTTCCGACCAGGACGATATCTGGCTGCCGCACAAGATCGAGAAGCAGCTCGCCTTGCTGGATGGCGGCGTCGGTGTCTATTCCGACAGCGCGCTGATTGATGCCGCCGGTCACAGCCTCGGCACGACCCTGTTTGCCTCGCTCAATATCCAGCCGACGGCCGACAGCGCGCGCACGGTGCCGCTGTTCTTCAAGAATGCCGTTTCCGGCCATGCCCTGTTGTTCCACCGCGCGCTGTTGTCGATGGTGTTGCCGTTCAGCGACGATTTCATCTTCGACCACCAGCTGGCGCTGGCCGCGTCGTGTTTCGGCGGCCTGCGCTACTGCCCGGAGCCACTCGTGCTGCACCGCATCCACGGCGGCAACCACACCAATGCCGGCGTGGCCGACAAGGTGACGCCGAAACCGGCTATCGAACGCAGCAGCGACCGGCTGGCCGAGCGGCGGCAGCACCGCTTCCAGCAGCAGCAACGCATCCGCTATGTGCTGGAGCGCGCGCCGCGCGCCAGCGAGGACTTGCGACGCTTCGGCTGCTGCGACGCGCAACTGCTGGCCGATATTGCCGGCATCCCCGACGAGATGGCGCGCTACAACGACGTGTTTTTCAACCTGCGGTTGTTCCTGCTGCTGCGACGCCTCGGCAGCAAACACCGCTATTGCCGCAAGCTGCGCCTGAAGCGCTGCTTCACGCTGGCCAAAGGCGCGCGCTGGTTCCGCCTGGCCGGCCGCCTGTCACTGCGCTAGGAGATTGCGATGGAGCAGCCACTCGTTTCGGTACTCATCTCCGCCTACAAGCACGAGCGCTATATCGAGCCTTGCGTGCGCAGCGTGCTGGCGCAGACCTATCCCCGTATCGAGCTGATCGTGCTCGACGATGGCTCGCCGGACGGCACGGCGGCCGTGCTGCAGCGCCTGCACGACGAGGCCGCGGCGGCCGGCAAGCCGTTCACCTTCATCGCAAAGCAGAATTCCGGCCTGTCCGACACGCTGAACCAGGCGCTGGCACTCGCCACGGGCAAGTACGTGTGCCAGTTCGGCTCCGACGACATCATGCTGCCGGACAAGACGGCGAAGCAGGTCGCGTTCATGGAGGCGCACCCGGATGTCGCGGTGTGCGGCGGCAATGCGCTGAATATCGACAGCGATGGCAAGGTGCTCGAGAAGCGCCAGAAAAACCCGCCGCAGCGCGAGATCACCTTCGAACACCTGTTTGCCAATACCGGCCCCGGCATCGTGGCGTCCACCTGCATGATCCGCAAGGAGGTGCTCGATCGCGAAGGCGGCTGGAACCCGGCCATCCCGCTGGAAGACATGTACCTGTGGTTCAAGCTGACCTCGCGCGGTTACCGCATGGTCGGCCTCGGCGAGATCCTGATGCACTACCGCAAGCACGCGAGCAACTCGTACAAGAACGTGCGCTACATGTACGAGTCGATGAAGAAGACGATCGCCGATTACCGCGAGCACCCGCTCTACCCGCAGGTGTTGCTGGACCTGCAGCGCAGCAGCTTCCTCACCGCGGCCAAGCAGGGTGACAAGGGACTCGCGCGCGAGATCCTGCGCGAGATCCCGCTGCGCCACTTCAACAAGAAAGTGTGGCGCGGCCTGCTGCACATGCTGAAACCGTGAGCACCCCGCCATGATCGCCCGCCAGCTGCTCTACCTCGTCTACGGCCCGGATCCGGCCTACCACGCCGAGGCGCGCTTCAGCATCCTGTCCGCGCTCTACCGCAGTGCGCAGCGCGACTTCACTATCAGTGTCTACACCGATGCGCCGCAGCACTACGACGGCTTGCCGGTGGCCGTGCACACGTTGTCAGCCGACACGCTGCAACAGTGGTACGGCCCGTTGCGCTACCACCACCGCAGCAAGCTCTGCGTGCTGCAACAGGCCGCCGCCCTGGCGGACAAAACCGTGTTCATCGATACCGACACGTTCTTCCTGCGCGACCCGGCGCTGCTGTTTGCCGCCGTGGACGACAAGACCTGTCTCGCCGATGAACTGTACCGCAGCCAGCTGCCCGCCGAATGGGCCAGCGACGCGGCCGTGGCGGGGCTGCTCGCACAGGCCGGTATCAACCCGCAGGATATTCCGGTGATCAACTCCGGCCTGTTCGGCATTGCGCGTGCGAACAGTGCGGTGCTGGATCTTGCGCTGGCGCTGAACGATGCGGTCTACCCCGCTTCCGGCCGCAGCCTGACCACCGAGCAGCTGGTGCTCGGCATGGCCGCCGGCACGCGCACGCAGCTGGTGGAGGATGATGGCGTCATCAAGCATTACTGGAGCCGCAAGCAGCTGTTCCGCGCAAA
>CALMIC010000290.1 GCA_937864065.1 uncultured Cellvibrionales bacterium
AACTGCCCTACCGCATCGACCTGTTCGACAACGAGATCGAGTCGCTGCGCACCTTCGACCCGGAAACGCAGCGCACGATCGAGAAGGTGGGCGCGATCCGCCTGTTGCCGGCGCGCGAGTTCCTGCTGACGCGCCAGGGTATCAATACCTTCCTCGACCGCTGGCATGACCGCTTCACGCACAGCGACCCGAAAAAATCCGCGCTGTACCAGGACATTGCCGCCGGCATCCCGTCGCCCGGCGCTGAATATTTCCTGCCGCTGTTCTTCGAACAATGTGCCCAACTGCTCGACTACCTGCCGGACGACTGCCTCATCGCGCAGATCGGCGACAGCCACGGCGCCGCGGTGAAATACGAGCAGGAAATCCGCGCGCGCTATGACAACCTGCACCTTGAACAGTACCGGCCGCTGCTGAAGCCGCACGAGGCTTTCGTGCCGACGGACGAACTGTTTGCCCGGCTGAAACAGCGACCGGGCATCGAGTGCGTGGCCGACGGCACCAGCGCTGCAGAGCACCTGGGCAGTGCACCGGTGCCGGATATCGCCTTGCACGCGCGCGATGCGCGCCCGCTCGCCCGCCTGCAGCAGTTCCTGCAGGAACACCCGGGCTGCCGCCTGCTGGTCTGCGCCGAATCGGCCGGCCGCGCCGAAGCCCTGCACACACTGTTCAGCCAGCAGGGCCTGCCGCTGCAGAACGTCAACGGCTGGGGCGACTTCACCCGCGGCACGGGCGCCACGGCAATGGCCCAGGCCGCGCTGGACCGCAGCCTGTGGCTGCCGGACGAGAACCTGCTGCTGTTGTCGGAGAGCCAGCTGTTCGGCCAACAGGTGTTGCAACAGCGCCGCCGCAAGCAGCAGGTGGATGCCGCCGACAATGCGATCCGCCACCTCAACGAACTGTCGCTCGGCGCACCGGTCGTGCATCTGGAGCATGGCGTCGGCCGCTACCACGGCCTCATCACACTCGACATCGGCGATAGCGCGGGCGAGTTCCTGCACCTGCGCTACGCCGGTGACGCAAGCCTGTATGTGCCCGTCACCTCACTGCACCTGATCAGCCGCTACGGCGGCGCCGACCCTGAACTCGCGCCATGGCACCGGCTGGGGTCGGACCAGTGGCAGAAAGCGCGCGCGAAAGCCGCACAGCAGATCGAGGACGTGGCAGCACAGTTGCTGGAAATCCACGCCCGCCGTGCAGCGCGCACGCGCGCCGCGTTCCGCCTGTTCGAACTCGAGATGCAGCAGTTCGCTGCGGAATTCCCCTTCGAGGAAACGCCGGACCAGCAGAGCGCGATTGCCGCCGTGGTGGCCGACATGCTCGACCCTAAGCCGATGGATCGCCTCGTCTGCGGCGACGTCGGCTTCGGCAAGACGGAAGTGGCGATGCGCGCCGCCTTCCTCGCCGCACTGAACCAGCGCCAGGTTGCCGTGCTGGTGCCAACCACCCTGCTGGCGCAGCAACACGGTGAGAATTTCCGCGACCGCTTCGCGCAGTGGCCCGTGCGCGTCGAGACGATCTCGCGCTTCCGCACTGCGAAGGAACAGGAGGCCGTGCTGCAGAAACTGGCCGATGGCCAGATCGACATCATCATCGGCACCCACCGCCTGCTGCAGGAGGACGTGAAGTTCAGCAACCTCGGCCTGCTGGTGATCGACGAGGAACACCGTTTCGGCGTGAAACAGAAAGAGCGCATGAAAGCGCTGCGCGCCCAAGTGGATATCCTGACCATGACGGCCACACCGATCCCGCGCACGCTGAACATGTCGCTCGCCGGCATGCGCGACCTGTCGCTTATCGCGACCCCGCCGGCCAAGCGCCTCGCGGTGAAAACCTTCGTGCGCGGTTATGATGACGCCACGGTGAAGGAAGCCATCCTGCGGGAACTGCTGCGCGGCGGCCAGGTGTACTACCTGCACAACGATGTCGCCACGATCGGCCGTTGCGCCGAAACGATCAGCACACTGGTACCGGAAGCGCGGGTGGTGATCGGCCACGGGCAGATGCGGGAGCGCGAGCTGGAACAGGTGATGAGCGATTTCTACCACCAGCGTTTCAACGTGCTGGTGTGTACGACGATCATCGAGACCGGCATCGACGTGCCGAATGCCAACACGATCCTCATCGAGCGCGCCGACAAGTTCGGTCTTGCCCAGCTGCACCAGCTGCGCGGCCGCGTCGGCCGTTCACACCACCAGGCCTACGCCTACCTGCTGACGCCGGATGCACGCAACCTGACGCCGGATGCGGAAAAACGGCTCGAGGCCATCAGCCAGGCCGACACGCTCGGCGCCGGCTTCCTGCTGGCTAACCACGACCTCGAGATCCGCGGCGCCGGCGAATTGCTCGGCGAGCAGCAGAGCGGCCAGATCGAGAGCGTCGGCTTCAGCCTGTACATGGAAATGCTCGAGCGCGCGGTGAAGAACCTCAAGGCCGGCAAGGCCGCTGGTACCAATATCACTGGCGAGCAGCCTAACGAGATCAACCTGCGCATCCCGGCGCTGATCCCGCACGACTACCTGCCGGATGCAGCCACGCGCCTCGTGCTGTACCGCCGCATTGCCTGCGCAGCGGATGATGATAGCCTGCGCGACCTGCAGGTGGAGATGATCGACCGTTTCGGCACACTGCCGGATGCAGTGAAAAACCTGTTCCGCCAGACCGCATTGCGGCTGCGCACCGTACAGCTCGGCATCACCAAGCTCGAAGCCAACCACAACGGCCTGCGCGTGGAATTCGCCGCCGAAACGCGCGTGGACCCGTTCGAGCTGGTGAAACTGATCCAGCAGTACCCTACACGCTACAAGCTGGAAGAAGGCAAGCGACTCGTCATCAAGGAAGAACTGGAAGACGCCGAGGCACGCTTCGCAGCGGTGGAAGCCTTGCTGCAGAAACTCGGTTAAATTTGCCTCAGGCTACCAGGGAACCCACCATGGACCGCACCGAACGCTTCTACAAGATCGAGAGCCTGCTGCACCAGCGCAAGGTGGTGACGATTCCCGAGTTCCTCGACGAACTTGGCGTGTCACTCGCCACCTTCAAGCGCGACCTGGAATACCTGCGCGACCGCATCCAGGCGCCGATCATCTTTGACCGCGAGGCCGGCGGTTACCGCTTCGATGACAGCGGCACAGCCCACCTGCATGAACTACCAGGCCTGTGGTTCAACGCCAGCGAAGTGCACGCCCTGTTGAGCATGCAGCAGCTGCTGGACGATATCGAACCCGGGCTGCTGACACCGCAGGTGCAGCCGTTGAAAACCCGGCTACAGGCCCTGCTGGCCCGCGACGACTACAGTGCGCAGGAAGTCGCTGACCGCATCAAACTGGCCCACGCCACCCGCCGCCCGGTACAGAGCCGGTTCTTCGAACAACTGGCCAGTGCGACCTTGCGCCGCCACAAGGTCATCATCCAGCACTGGCACCGCGAGAAAAACACCACCACGGCGCGCGAGGTATCGCCGCAGCAGCTGGTCTACTACCGCAACAACTGGTACCTGGATGCCTGGTGCCACTGGCGTAAGGCACTGCGCTCGTTTGCGGTGGATGCGATCACCGATGTCGAGTTTGTCGACAAACCGGCAAAAGAGGTCGGAAAAAACGCACTCAAGGCGCAGCTTGAAAACGGCTATGGCATTTTTGCCGGCAAGCAGGTGCAGTGGGCAACACTATGCTTCACGCCGGAGCGGGCGCGCTGGGTGGCACAGGAAATCTGGCACCCGCAACAGCGCACACAGACAAAAGACGATGGCAGCTATGTGCTGGAAGTGCCGTACAGTGATGACCGCGAACTGCTGATGGACATCCTGAAACACGGCGCAGAGGTACAGGTAGTGAAACCGGCCTCACTGAAAAAACGTGTGCGCGACGAAGTGCAGAAAATTATTGCCAGGCAATAAAACTTCAGCCTAGCACCAGCACCTGCTGGAGGATCTTGCGGATATTGTCCATGCCGACCTTCAGCGTGGCCTCGATCGCTTCCATCGTGATCAGCTCGTCAGTGCAACCGGCCGCCCAGTTGGCGACCACGCACAGGCTGGCATAGTCGAGGCCGATCTCGCGCGCCAGTGGCGCTTCCGGCATCGCCGTCATACCCACCAGGTCACAACCATCCCGCTGCATGCGGCGGATCTCCGCCGCCGTTTCCAGCCGCGGCCCTTGCGTGCATCCGTAGACGCCGCGCGCCAGCACGATGACACCGGCCGCATCGGCCGCGCGAACCAGCAACTCGCGCGTGCGCTCGGCATACGGGTACGTGAAGTCGATGTGCTCGAGCGGTGAGTGCTCGTCATCGCTGTAGGTGTGGATGCGGCCCCAGGTGTAGTCGATGATCTGGTCCGGCACCGAGATCACCGCCGGCCCCATGTCATGGTGGATGCCACCGACGGCATTCACGGCAATCACCTGCTCCACGCCCAGCTGTTTCAGCGCGTACATATTCGCGCGGTAATTCACGCGGTGCGGCGGCCATTCGTGCCGCTCGCCGTGGCGGGCGAGGAAGAACACCGGCTTGCCGTTGTAGGTGCCTTGCTGCACCGGCGCCGATGGCGCGCCGTACGGTGTGTCGAGCGCGATCTTCTCGCCGACCTGCAAGCCGTCGAGCTGGTCAAGGCCGGTGCCGCCAATAATCGCAATCGTCATCTCACAACCCCTTCACGGCATAGATGCCCGGCGCATTGCGCAGGTAGCCCTTGTAGTCCATGCCATAACCGAATACATAGCGGTCCGGCACGTCCAGGCCGACAAAATCGGCCACGAGATCCGGCGGCTGGCGGCGGTCGTGCTGCTTGTTGACCAGCACAGCGGTGTAGACCTTGCGCGCACCCTGCTGTTTGCACCACTCAATGACCTGGTGCAGCGTGACACCTTCGTCGAGGATGTCATCAATGACCAGCACCGTGCGGTCACGCAGGTCGTGGCGCGGCTTCACCAGCCACTTCACATCACTCACGCCTTTGGTCTTGTCGTGGTAGCGGGTGGCGTGGATGTAATCGAGCTGTAAATGGAAATCCAGTCGCGGCAGCAACTTGCCGGCGATCACCGTCGCGCCGCTCATCAGTGGCAACAGCAGAGGGTTGCTGTCTTTCAACGCCTCGGTGATGCTCACCGCCATCGCATCAATCGCAGCACCGACCTGGGCGCCGTCGTAGAGACAATCCGCTTCGCGCCAGACCTTGTCGACTTCTTCGAGGGATACGCTCATACAGCCAGGGTCTCCTGCAACAGGCGATGGTTTTGCTGCCATTGCAATGTCGCGCGCAATTCATCAAGGGTTGGCCAGGCAAACGGGCGTTTCAGGCGTTGCAAATTACTGGCCGGCTGCAGGCCGGACTGTTTCAACGCCTCGACGACCGCCAGCTGCGCATCGCGCTGGTTACAGACGAGCAGCGCGGTACAACCGGCAGCCAGCGCGACGCGGGCGCGCTCGCCCATGTCGGCAATCACACCCGCGCCTTCCATGGTCAGGTCGTCACTGAAAATCACGCCGTCAAAGCGCATCATTTTTTTCAGGATGTTCTGCAACCACAACGACGAGAAACCGGCGGGATGGCTGTCGACCGCGCTGTAGACCACGTGCGCCGGCATCACAGCATCAAGCTTGCCCTGGCGGCACAGGTGACGGTACGGCCGCAGGTCGGCATCGATGATTTCGCCCAGCGGACGTTCATCGACCGGCGTTTCGTGGTGGCTGTCGCCAGCCACGGCACCATGGCCAGGAAAGTGCTTGCCAGTGGCGCACATGTTGGCCTCGTGCATACCATCGATAAACGCCTCGCTCAGCACGCTCATGATGGCCGGGTCAATCGAGAACGACCGGTTGGCGATGACCGCGCAGCGTTCATCGTCAAGGTCCAGCACCGGCGCAAAACTGAGGTCCACGCCACAGCTGCGCAGTTCGGCCGCCATCAGCCAGCCGCAAGCGCGCGCCAGGGCAATACCTTGCATGGCATCACGGCGGTAGACGGCACCGATATCGGCCATCGGCGGGATGATAGTGAAACCGTCGCGGAAACGCTGCACACGGCCGCCTTCCTGGTCCACACAGACCAGCAGCTCGGGCCGCACGGCGCGGATTTGCGCCACCAGCTCGCGCAGTTGCGCAACGTCGCGGTAATTGCGGGTGAACAGGATGATGCCACCCACCCACGGTTCGCGCAGCAACGCCTCGTCATCCTGCGTGAGTGACAATCCGGCCACATCGACGATGACCGGCCCCAGCATCATGTCTTCACGGTATGCCATGCCACAACCCCGCTCAGCGGAAATCGGCCGGATCCGGTTCCGGATGGATCAGTTCGCCCTCGGCAAATTCCATTGACGGCGGCGGCTTGATGAAATGCTCGCGGCTCACACCAAAAATCTGTGCCAGCGGCGCGGCGACCAGCACCGAGGAATAGATGCCGAAACAGATACCGATGGTCAGCGCCAGCGAGAAATTGTGCAGCACTTCACCGCCAAAAATGAACATCGACAACACCATGATCTGTGTACTGCCGTGGGTAATGATCGTGCGCGAGATGGTGCTGGTAATCGCGTGGTCCAGCACCTGTTCGGTAGTGAGGTCACGCCGCGCACGGAATGTCTCGCGCACCCGGTCAAACACCACCACCGATTCGTTGACCGAGTAGCCCAGCACCGCCAGCACAGCAGCCAGTACCGACAGCGAGAACTCCCACTGGAAGAAGGCGAAGAAGCCGAGGATGATCACCACGTCGTGCAGGTTGGCCAGGATAGCCGCTACCGAGAAGCGCCACTCGAAACGCAATGACAGGTAGATGATGATGCCGACCACCACCAGCAGCAGCGCCATCAGCCCTTTCTCGACCAACTCGTTACCCACTTGTGGGCCGACAAATTCCACCCGCTGCAATGCCGCACCCGGCGCATCGCTCGCCAGCGCCTGCATCACGACCTCACCCTGCTTGCGCGAATCACCATCGGCCGACAGCGGCACGCGGATCAACACATCCTGTGGCGAACCGAAATTCTGCACCAGCGTTTCGCCGAAGCCGGCTTTCGCCATCGCAGCGCGCACCTGCTCGAGGTTGGCCGGCTGCTGGTAACGCACCTCGACCAGCGTACCGCCGGTGAATTCCACCGACAGGTGCAGGCCGCGCGCGATGAGGAAATACACCGACAGCAGGAACACCACCAGCGAGATGATGTTGAAGATGCGCGCATGGCGCATGAAGGGAATGTCTTGCTTGATGCGGAAAAATTCCATGACCGTTCTCCTCAGGCGCGGGCGGCACTGGTGGTGCCGGGTTTCCAGATCTGGCCGATGGCCAGGCTGCGCAGGTTGGCGCGCTTGCCGTAGATCGCGTTGACCAAGGCGCGGGAAATCATGACCGACGAGATGATCGAGGTGATAATGCCAAGGCAGTGCACCACGGCAAAACCTCGCACCGGGCCGGTACCGAACACCAGCAGCATGAAGCCGGCGATGAATGTCGTGACGTTGGAGTCGACAATGGTGCCAAAAGCGCGCTCATAACCGGCCATGATGGCGGCATGGCCGCTAGCCCCGTTGCGCAATTCCTCCCGTATCCGCTCGTTGATCAGCACGTTCGCGTCAATCGCCATACCGAGGGTCAGCGCAATCGCCGCAATGCCGGGCAAGGTCAATGTCGCCTGCAACATGGCCAGCAACGCGATCAACAGTACCAGGTTGGCCCCGAGCGCGAACACGGAGATGAAACCGAACAGGTGGTAGTACACGATCATGAACAGTGCGATTGCGGCAAAGCCCCACAGCGTGGAGTGGAAGCCGCGACTGATGTTGTCTGCACCGAGCGACGGCCCTATCGTGCGTTCCTCAATGAAATCGACCGGCGCCACCAGCGCACCGGCTCGCAGCAGCAGCGCCAGTTCGGAGGCTTCCGCCTGGCTGTCGAGGCCGGTGATGCGGAACTGCACGCCCAGCGCGCTCTGGATCGTCGCGACGTTGATCAGGCTCTTCTCGGTCTTGCGCACACGCACCAGTTCCTCGCTGCCGTCCGGCTTGCGCTGTTTCTGCAGCTCGCTCTTCACCTCGATGAAGAGCACGCCCATGGGCCGGCCGATGTTGTCGCGCGTGACGCGGTTCATCTTCTCGCCGCCCTTGCTGTCGAGGCTGATGTTGACCTGAGGCATGTTGGTTTCCGGGTCAAAAGCCGAGGTGGCGCCGGTCACCTGGTCACCGGTGACAATGACACTTTCTTCCAGCTCGTAAACCTGCGCCGGGTTGTTGCGGAAGCTGAAGCGTTCACGCTGCATCGCAGGCGTTTCCGGATTGGCCACCAGGCGGAACTCCAGGTTGGCAGTCTTGCCGATGATGCGCTTGGCCTGCGCGGCATCCTGCACACCGGGCAGCTCGACCACGATGCGGTTGCGGCCCTGCTTCTGCACCAGCGGTTCGGCCACACCCAGCTCGTTGACGCGGTTGCGCAGCGCAACAACGTTCTGGTCGACCGCGTAATTTTCCAGCTCGCGCACTGCAGTCTCTGACAGGGCCAGCGTGACGAGGAACTGGCCATCGCGCTCGGATTCCTCACGCATCATGTCCGGCGCCTGCTCACGGATAACCTTGATCGCCTGTTCACGCGTAGCGGCATCGGGGAAGCGCACCACCACCTGTGAGCCCTCCAGGCGCACGGACCACTGCCGGTTTGGCAGGTTGGCCTCGCGCAAGCCGCGCCGCAGGTCGGCCGCAGCGCTTTCCGCTTTCTTTGCCACCATGGCGCGCGTATCTACTTCCAGCAAGAAATGCACACCACCAGCCAGGTCCAGGCCGAGCTTCATCGGCTTTGCGCCGAGGTTTGCCAGCCAGGCCGGCGTGGTCGGGGCCAGGTTCAGCGCAACAATGAAGTCGACGCCCATCGCTTTCTCGATTACATCCTTGGCCAGCAGCTGTTGCTCACGTTGCTTCAACCGGACCAGTACCGCGCCGGCATTGAACTCAGCCGCTTTCACACCGATGCCTGCTGCCTCGAGCGCACCAACCGCCTGGTCGAGTACCGTCTGGCTCATTGCCGTGGCACCGGATTCACCGGAGATCTGTATCGCCGGGTCGGGGTGGTAGAGGTTCGGCGCAGCGTAGGTCAGGCCGAGCGCGAGAATGAAGACCACAAGAAGGTTTTTCCACAGTGGATAGCGGTTGTACATGCCCTGATGTCTCCCGGCAGGCCAGCGGGGGCCGGCCAGACAAAAATTGGCGGCGATTGTAGCAGCTGTTGCGCCACGCCGTGTATTCGCCCACTATCCTTACCAACCTTGTCCCCGCCCAGACACACATGCCCGTGCCAGACACCCGCCATGAAGAATCCCTGCCACGATGGCTGGCCATACTGCTTGCGTTGCTGCCTGCCACTGCATACATCGCCATATCATGGCTGAGCGCGGCCAATTCACCGCAATCAGACGACTACCCGCAGTTCTTCTTCACCGTGATGCAACACCAGCAGGCGCAGACCTTGATGGAACACCTGCGTGCCCTGCACTGGAACTATTTCCAGCACAACGGCGTGTCCTTCAAACTCGTCGCTCTGGCCATGTACCAACTCAGCGGGCAAGTGGACCTGCATCTGGCAAACCTGCTGGGCAACCTG
>CALMIC010000291.1 GCA_937864065.1 uncultured Cellvibrionales bacterium
TGAATCGGGTGTGGAGGATGAGTTCCTCAAAGACAAGCTCTACGAGCTGATCATGGGAGAATTCCGCCGCCGGCTTGATACCATGAGCTAATTACAGGTTGCCAGTAAAAAGCTTGCGCAACAATTTTTCTTTTAGCGAATCCGTTTCATCAAACCCCATGCGCTCCAGATAGCGCTCCGGCACTTCATTGTCAGTCAGTAGAGACAGAACAACGGTTTTTACCAGTTCCAGCGGGTTCTCACTGGCTGATTTCAGTTTCTGCAGGGCATTGACGATGACCAGTTCGTCATCAGTGAAATCATGGCCGAAAGGAAAATCCGGCAGCATGCTGCGGAAAGGTCGCAAGACGGATTTCAGTTTTTCCGGGGTGTTGTCGCGATATTGGGATGGAACCTGGTAATCCTGCGCCAGCTTGCCGTTGGCCTTGGCGGTCTCGCAGAGCTCCTGCTGGAAGCGTGAATCCGCGATGTTCAGTAGCGCGATGATCACTTCGCTGTCGCTTTTGCCGCGAAGATCGGCGATGCCGTATTCGGTGATGACGATATCGCGCAGATGACGCGGAATCGTGCAGTGGGCATAGTTTGCGACAATGTTGGACTGTGGCTTGCCGTCTTTCATGCGCCAGCTGCGCAACATCAGGATTGAGCGCGCGTCCGGTAGCTCATGCGCCATGGCTACAAAGTTGTACTGGCCGCCGACGCCACTGACCACGCGGCCGTCATCCAGTCCATCGGAAACGGCGGCGCCAGACAGTGTCACCATCATGCAGGTATTGATGAATGCGGCCTTCCTGCGCTGTAACCGTTTCGTCTCTTCTGTGCCGAAAGCATCGGTATAAAGGTGATTAATGAACGTGATGCTGCTCATGTCGATTTTTGCCAGCAGTTTTTCTTCCATGTCGCGCAATGACTGGTAGAAAGCGCGCGGGCCGATGAAGAAGCCACCATGCAGGATAAGTTGGCGCTGTGTGCGAGAGTCGGCCACTTCCCGCCGGATAATGCCGGCCTTGACCAGTTCCAGCAGGCCATTGACGAACATTTCCGAACACCCGTACAGACCTTCGGCGAAGGTATCTGCTTGCAACAGGGATGAAGATTGCAGTTGCAATGCTGCCAGCAGGTTACGGTACTCGCGGTTGTGGCGCTCACGCAGGATCAGGCTGTGCGCAATGGCATCGCCTAGCGAGCCGATGCCGATCTGCAGGGTGCCGCCGTCCTGCACCAGGCTGCTGGCATGCAGACCGATGGCGTAGTCGGCAGCGGTCACCCTCATGTTCGGTGTGCAGTACAGCGTGTGCGTGCCGGCAGGGTCGTCGACAATGATGTCAAAAAAATCCGGCGGCACTTCCGCGCTGCCCGGTATGAACGGTAATTCATGGTTGATGACGGCGACAAGCAGGTTTTTTTCGCCGGCTTCCCGTTGCGCGCGCAGTCTTCTGGCAAGATCCAGGGTTACGTCGGGATTACATGACAATGACAGGCGCAGGTGACCGTTTTCCTCACGGACAGCGACAGCCTGCGCCAGCACGCCCGGTTTTTTCAACGCCATATCACGTGCGATGTGTGTGTAATTACTGCTGATATAGTGCTGTTGCGCGTGGGCATTGCCCAGCCAGTCACCGGACTTGAGGAAAAACTCGTGTACGGTGACGTTGCCCGGCAGCACATTGCACTGCATGTCGAGTGCGTAGTCGAGGTCGGGATAATTGCCAAAAAGCCGCTCAACCAGCGGTGCGAGGAAGCGCTGTTCCAGTTCGCCGGTGGCCTGCGGTTTCAGCAGCGACAGGGCCGTGTAGATATCCAGCTGCAATGCGGGATTTTCTCTCGCATGCCGATAGATGGCATTGGCGAATGTATTCGGTTTGCCGATGCCGAGTGGCATGGCCAGCCGTACATGGCCGTCAGCAAGTTGCAGGCAGCGTGTGACAGCTTCATCGATGCTGTGAATGATGTCTGTCACGGTTGGCGCCTGCGTCAGATCACCATCACGCCATCCATTTCCACCTGTGCGCCACGCGGCAAGCTGGCGACGCCGATGGCGGCACGAGCAGGATATGGCTGCGTGAAATAGGTGGCCATCACCTCGTTGACCAGGGCGAAGTGCGCGAGATCTGTGAGGAAAATATTCAACTTGACGATGTCTTTCAGGCTGCCACCTGATGCTTCACACACGGCGGCAAGGTTGTCGAACACGCGGGTGACCTGCGCGCGCATATCGCCATCTACCAGTTGCATGGTGGCAGGGTCCAGCGGGATCTGGCCTGACAGGTAAACAGTGTTGTTGACTTTGACGGCCTGTGAATAGGTGCCGATGGCTGCAGGGGCCTTTTCGGTCTGGATAACGGCTTTATTGGTCATGTTGGCTCCCGAAAAATTTCTGGATATCAGTTTTTCACACGCATCGTGCGGATGACAGGGCGCAGT
>CALMIC010000292.1 GCA_937864065.1 uncultured Cellvibrionales bacterium
GCAATGACAGATGGTGCATGGCATCAATATGGAAGGGGTATTTAGCAAGGGCCTTACTGAACAGCGATTCAGCCAGTGGGTATTGGCCGCTATGCCAAGCATCTATAGCCTTCTCGAAATATTCATCATCCTGACATGAAGCCGGGTATTCCTTGAGCACCCAGCTGCCGTCCAGCTCTTCAATTTCTAACATGTCAGTATCCCGATCCGCCAATGTGGACTGATTTTGGCTATCCGTATTTCATTAAACAACGCTGGTCGGTAGTACAGCTGTCGCAGGTAGACGCTCATTGGTTGCACGGGTTCGCGCGCTGTGTTCTCGGCTCCGACGCTGGGTGGGGTGGAGTTTCAGTTGGTTCTGCACGATACGGGTAATCATGTGGGTAACATTTGGAAATAAATAATAATAAACCGTTAAATAACATATTGTTATGTATTTAATTTGTCTCCTATATCCGGCACCATTTCATTGCTGTTGCACTGCGACGCTGTCCGGGCTGGCTGATACCCCGGATGGCTCAGCGGTGCGCAGGCTCCACAATGCCAGGCCGAGATCCTGGCTGCTACCTTCAGTCAGCAGCAGTTCACGGTAGGTTGCGGTGCATGCCGCCGGGTCGGTTGAGCCCATCAGGCGGTGCAGGGCAGCCAGGTATTCCCCGTTGCCGCGCAACAGGTCACCCGCCAGTTGGCTGTAATAGGCATTCACGAAGCGCAGCAGCTGTTTGCGGTAATCGTTTTCCGCGTATTGCGGCGTGTCACTGCGCAGTTCCGGTGCCAGCAATTGTGTCACCATGTTGTCCAGCGGGCACATGGCCGCCTGGCTGGCACATGGCAGGCAGGCCAATACCAGTGCAATGGCGTGCTTGTGGAATCCGGACAGGGGCATGTGGTAACCGGTACAGGGAGGTCGATACAATAATCGCTTGCTTCAGGGAGTCGATCAATGCCCTTGTTATTGCGTTGCCTGTCGTGCTGCTTGCTGCTGCTGGCAGCGCCGGCACCAGTGTCCGCAGGCGACAACACTGCAATAGCCGCTGACCCGCAATGGCTGGCGCTGCTGCACATGCGGCGCGGCATCGACGGTGTCTACCGCAGTGAAGTCGATGCAGGGGACTTCTTCCTGTCAGGGCGACGCGATGATCCGGCTACCGAGTTGCAGCACACAATGGCAGCCCTGGAAGCGCGCGATGTCGGGCCCTACAGTGCCTGGTGCCGCTTTCCGGCCAGGGCCATGTACCTTGCGGAAAAAACCGGCGTGCAGCCCCCGGAGGGTTTGCAGTGCCCGGACCTCGATTACTGGCGCGGGCGTTTCCATACTGACGAGATCGTGCTGGTCTATCCGGAACCCTATTTCAAGAACGTGGCATCGGTTTTTGGCCACACCTTCCTGCGGCTGGATGCTGCTGACAAGGCCGCCCACCCGTTGCTGTTGTCAAAAGCGATCAGTTACTACGCCGATGTCGGCTCTGCAGGCAACACGGTAACGTACATCGCCAAGGGGCTTGCCGGCCACTTTGCCGGGGTGATCGAGGTGGCGCCGTATTTCCAGAAACTGCGGCGCTACAGTGATGGCGAGGATCGAGATATCCGCGAGTACCGCCTTGGCTTTTCTGCCGAACAGATCCGCTTGTTTGTCGATCATGTCTGGGAAGTGCGCGGCCACAGCTTCAATTATTTCTTTCTCGACGAGAACTGTTCCTATCGCCTGATCTCGATGCTGGATGTCATCACGCCTTCCCACGCGGTTCGGGAGCATTTCGGCTGGCATGCGATGCCGGTCGATACGGTGAAGGCTTTGCGTGATGAGGGTCTCGTCGCACAGTCCACCTACATCCCTTCCGCACGCAAGCGCTTCTATGAACAGCTTGCGCTGCTGGATGCTGGGCAGCGGCAACAGCTGGAAGCACTGGTGGATGAGCAGCTGCAGCAGGATGATGTGGATGATTTGCAGGTACTGGCACTGTCAGCGGAATACAGCGGCATCCGCATGCAGGTGGAACCTGGGCGCCGGCTTGCGCATAACTTGCAGGTGAGGAAACTGGTGCAGCAGCAGTACCAGTCAGGTCAGGTGTTGCCGGCGGTGCAGTCGCGCCTGCAGGCCAGTGACCCGATCAATAGCGGGCATGATATGTCGCGGCTGCAACTCGGCTGGCAACGCGATGATGGCAAGGATTTCACATTGTTCGGCATCAGGGCTGCGCATCACGACCTGCATGATCCGCAAGCGGCTTACCAACTTGGTGTGCAGCTGGATGTGCTCGACTTGCAGCTGCGCGTCGCTGAAGACAGTGATAGCGGTGATGCCAGTATCGAACGGCTGCGCTGGTTTGGCCTGCAGAGCTATGCGCCGCGCGACGGTTTTTTTCGTGAGCCTTCGTGGGGTTTTGCTGTTGCACGCCAGCGCGAGATGGTCGGTGAGGACAGGGAGTTGTTGAATGTGGCGGAAGGCTATCGCGGTGTGTCCTATGCCTGTGGTGCGATTGTGTGCCATGGGGAGGTGCTGGGTGGTGTGCTGACCGGTGGGGCGCTGGACCTCGGCTGGGCTGCGCGAGCAGGTGTGCGTGCAGGGCTCTTGTACCAGCAGGACAACTGGAGCTGGTCGGCGGACATGGCCCGCCAGTATTACCTGGCAGGTGAAGACGATATGCTGGACAGTGCCAGCGTCGAGGGTGGTTACCGCCTGGCGCGCAACCTGTCACTGCATGGCAGCTATACGCTGGAGAAAAACCGCGCGCAGGAGCGCGACCGTTTCGCGCTCTCGCTGCGGCTGTTTTTCTAGGCCCGGCTTATTTCTGCTTCGGATCGAGTGGCTGCTTGTCTTTCCTGTCAGGCACCCCATCGTTGTCGTCATCCTTGTCGGCGTTGTTGCCCTTGCCATCACCGTCGCTATCGGCGGTTTCTTTCGGGTCTAGCGGAAATGCATCGTCCGCGTCCTTGACGCCATCGTTGTCGTCATCCGGATCTGCGTTGTTGCCG
>CALMIC010000293.1 GCA_937864065.1 uncultured Cellvibrionales bacterium
GGCCAGCAACAACAGTGATTGCCACACCGGCCAGCCGTGATGGCCACGCAGGGTGGGCCTGGGTTGGTGGTCGATCAGTTCGTGGTGTGTGCGAAAGGAAAACAGCAGGCCGAGCAGGTAGACAGCGACCAGCACGATCGACAGTACCAGGCTGATCGGCTGGATCGCGGCCTGCACGCCGGGCTGTTGCAGCAACTGCAGCGAGGAAGGCACCAGCAGGGCAATGGTGGCGATCAGCAGCAGGCCGGATTGCATGTGTACATATTCCAGGTTGATCTGTTGCACATGGTGGCGCACGCCGCCAACAACAAACGAACTGCCCAGCGTGAACAAGGCATTGGTGATGACGGCGCCTGCGAGCGAGGCTTTCACCAGGTCGAACAGGCCTGCGCGCAGCGCAGCGATGGCGATCACCAGTTCCGTCAGGTTGCCGAGCGTGGCGTTCAGCAGTCCGCCACTGGTATTGCCCATGCGCTCGGCCAGGTTTTCAGTGGCGAGGCTCAACAGCGCAGCGAGCGGGATGATGGACAACAATGACAGCACAAACAACGTGCGTTCTGCTTGCGGGTGGGCAGAATGCAGCCACAGGGTGAGCGGTGCAAACAGCACAGCCCACAGCAGCGGGTGCTGGCGCAGCGTGTGCAATGGCCTAGGTTCTTGCATAGCGTTCTCCCGAGCGCAGCCAGCGGCGGATCAATGGGGCAACGTGGTCGGGATACTCGCGTAACAGCTGTTCGGCGCAGGCTTTCACCTGTGGCAGCCAGTGCGCGTCGCGCGCCAGGTCGGCAATACGGAAGTTGATCGCACCGGTCTGGCGCGTACCTAGCAGCTCGCCGGGGCCGCGTAGCGCAAGATCTTTCTCGGCGATGACAAAACCGTCGTCACTGTCGCGTAACACCGCGAGTCGTTCCTTGGCATGTTGTGACAGCGGCGTGCCGTACAGCAGTACGCAATGGCTGGCGGCTGTGCCGCGCCCGACACGCCCGCGCAGCTGGTGCAGTTGTGCGAGGCCGAGCCGTTCCGGGTTCTCGATGATCATCAGGCTCGCATTCGGCACATCGACACCGACTTCGATAACGGTGGTTGCCACCAGCACGGCGATCCCTCCAGCCTTGAAAGCATCCATCACAGCATTTTTTTCCACGATTTTCTGGCGGCCATGTACCAGGCCGATAGCGAGTTCCGGCAGCAGTTCACGCAGTTCAGCTGCTGTGGCTTCGGCGGCCTGGCACTGCAGTGCCTCGGACTCCTCGATCAGCGTGCAGACCCAGTAGGCCTGGCG
>CALMIC010000294.1 GCA_937864065.1 uncultured Cellvibrionales bacterium
CCGGTGGTGGATGCCGTCAACGCACTGTTCGCCCATGCAGAAACGCATGCGCGTGGCGCTTTCCGCTTCCAGCAAGATGGCAATAATCCGGTGCCATTCCAGCCAGTCGATTGCGAGGGAAAGCAGGAGCAGTTGCAGATAGCTGGCAAGCCGCAGCCAGCCATCACGGCCTGGCATCAGCCTGCTGCCAATACGGAGAAGGGCGTGACGGGTGGCCGGGTCTATCTAACGGTGATGGCGCAGGTGGCGGCCAGCGAAATCGTGCGTTGGCTGGAACTCGCCAAAGCAGGGCAAGCCGGTTTTGCCGAGCCAGGCAAACCCTTCAAGCCGTTGCAACCGAAGGATATCGCTATCCTCGTGCGCACCGGCAAGGAGGCGAATGCGATCAGGCAGGCACTGGCCGATCGCGGCGTGGCCAGTGTGTACCTGTCGGACCGCGATTCCGTCTTCGCCAGTGCCGAAGCGCCGGATGTGTTGCGCTGGCTGCGCGCCGTGGCCGAGCCGGACAACGCGCGCCTGCTCAAGCCGGCGCTAGCCTCGGCCGGGCTCGCCTTGCCACTGCCGCAACTGGCGCAGCTGTTCGAGAGCGAAAGCGAATGGGAAAACGCCGTGTTGCGTTTTCGCAGTTACCGCGTGCTGTGGCAGAAACAGGGCGTGTTGCCGATGTTGCGCCAGTTGCTGGCCGATTACACAGTCGCCGGCAGGCTGTTGCAACAGGAGAACGGTGAACGCGCATTGACCAACCTGCTGCACATCGCCGAATGGCTGCAGCAGCAGAGCCACACCGTGGATGGCGAACAGGCGCTGATCCGTTTGCTGGCCGACAGGATCGCCAACCCGTCGGAAGAAGATGTGTTGCGGCTGGAAAGTGATGCCGACCTGGTGAAAGTGGTGACCATCCACAAATCCAAGGGGCTGGAATACCCGCTGGTGCTGTTGCCGTTTGTCTGCAGCCGGCGCAAGGCGGGTGGCGATGTGGTCAGCTATCACGTGCTGGATGAGGCGCAGGGCGATTATGTCGCGCTGCTGGAGTTGTCCGGTGCGGCCAATGACCGCGCCGACGACGAAAGACTGTCTGAAGACATGCGCTTGTTGTATGTGGCGTTGACACGTGCACGGCATGCGCTGTGGCTCGGGATCACGCCGTGGGCAGAGCGGGTCAATGCCAGCAGCAATCACCTGCACGAGAGTGCCTTCGGGTACCTGCTGAACGGCGGTGAACCGATTGCCGCCGAGCAGTTGGCGCAATGCTTCCCTGCGGCGGCGGTGACGGTGGTGCCTTTGCCGACCGTCTCTAGCGTGCGCTATGAGCCGCCAGTCGATGACACGCCACTGGCGCCAGCCCGCACGCTGCCGCGCAAGGCGGCCGCCGAACCGTGGTGGGTGGCGAGTTACTCGGCGCTGAAAACCGGCGAGTTGCAGGCGCTGGCGGCTGATGCGCAAGCGGTGGCCGAACCTGAAGACCCGCGCCAGTCCACCGCCGATGAAGAAGCGGAGGCTGAAGGTACGCACAGCAGCCAGGCCGTGATGGCCAGTGGTGATGCGCTCACGATGCACCAGTTCCCGCGCGGGCCGAAGCCCGGCACGTTCCTGCACAGCCTGCTGGAATGGGCGGCTGGCGAAGGTTTTGCCATGGCACTGCAGCAAGATGCTGCCCGGCGCGACTACATCGCCCAGTGCTGCAGTAAACGCCAGTGGGACAAATGGATTGATCCGCTCGACGGCTGGCTGCGTGACTTGCTCGATGTGCCGCTGCCGGTCGGCAGCCAGCAGATCCGGTTGGCCGATGTGCAGCACTGCCTGCCGGAAATGGAGTTCTGGTTCGAGAGCCGTTCCGTCAACACGACGGCGCTCGACACACTCGTGCAACAGCACACGCTGGCTGGCGCCGTGAGGCCGCAGCTGCTCTACAACACGCTGAACGGCATGCTGAAAGGCTTTATCGATCTCGTGTTCGAGCGCGATGGCCAGTACTACGTGGCTGACTGGAAATCCAACTGGCTGGGTGACAGCGCGGACGCGTATACCGTTGACGCAATGCGCGACGCGATCCTGCACAAGCGCTACGAGCTGCAGTACACGTTGTACATCCTCGCGCTGCATCGCCACTTGCAAGATCGCCTGCCGGGTTATGACTATGACCAGCACATCGGCGGTGCGGTGTATGTGTTCCTGCGCGGCATCCACAATGGCAATACGCGCGGTGTGCACTTCGAGAAGCCGCCGCGCGGCTTGATTGAACAACTCGATGTCCTGTTTGCCGGCGACGGCCAGGAGTGTGCGGCATGAGCCAGTCGACGATGAGCTTGCCAACGATGAATGACGTGTTTGCCGTGCTGGATGCGTGGGTGAATGCCGGCTGGATCCGCTCGCTCGACCGCGCTTTTGCCCGTTTCCTGTGCGACGAAGCGGAAGCCGCGCAGCAGCCGGCATCACCCTGGCTGGTATGGCTGGCTGCCTGTGTCAGCCACCAGGGCGGCCGCGGCCACGTGTGCCTGGCATTGCAGGACTTGCTGCAGGATGCCGATCGTGTGCTGGCCCTGCCGCCCGAACACGAGCAGCGCGAACAACTGCCGCTACTGCCATCGCAGTTGCTGGCAGGCTGCACGGTCGAGGCGTTGCAGCAGGCCTTGCAACACCCGTTGCTGGTCGCCGCCGGCGCGGGTGCGACACCGCTGGTGCTGGAAGACGGCAGGTTGTACCTGCGCCGTTTCTGGCAGTACGAGCAGGATATCCGCACGGCCTTGCAGCAGCGCTTGCAGCAACCCGTGGCACTGGAAGACAGCCAGCTCGCCAGTGTGTTGCAGCAACTGTTCGCGCGTGAGGCTCAGCGCGAGACGACGGACTGGCAGGCCATCGCCTGTGCGCTGGCGGCGCGTTCTGCCGTTGCCGTGATCACCGGTGGCCCCGGTACCGGCAAGACCACCACGGTGGTGAAATTGCTGGCGGTGTTGCAGGTGCAGGCGCAGCACAGTGGCCGCTATCCGCTCAATATCCGCATGGCAGCGCCGACCGGCAAGGCCGCTGCGCGCCTGAATGAATCGGTGAGCCGGCAGCTGGATAGCGTGCGCGCCTTGCTCGGTGCGCAGGCGTCGGTCGTCGACCATATCCACGCCGATGTCTGCACGCTGCACCGCCTGCTCGGCACCATCCCCGGCTCGCGCAAGTTCCGCCACCACGCCAACCAGCCACTGCCGGCCGATGTGGTGGTGGTGGATGAGGCGTCAATGGTGGATATCGAGATGATGGCTGCACTGTTGCAGGCACTGAAGCCGGGTGCGCGACTGGTGTTGCTCGGCGACAAGGACCAGCTCGCCTCGGTGGAAGCCGGCGCGGTGCTCGGCCAGTTGTGCCAGCGTGCCGATGAGGCGCACTACACGCCCGCGACTGCGCAATGGTTGCAGGCAGTCACTGGCGAAACGGTGCCAGCAGTGTATGTGTCAGGCAGTGGCAGCCCGCTGGACCAGTCGATCACGATGTTGCGCCACAGCCACCGCTTCGGTGCCGATTCCGGTATCGGCCAGCTGGCGCGTGCGGTGAATGCCGGTGATCTCGCAGCGGTGCAGGCCTTGTTGCAGGGCAACGCGGCGGATGTGCAGCACGCACGTGTCGGCAGCCACGACGATGCAGCGATCGACCGTTTGTTGCTCGACGGCTATCGCCCATGCCTGCAATGCCTGCAGGCGGGGCCGGACGCGGCTGATCGCGATGCCTGGGCGATGGACGTGTTGCGCCTGCAGGCCGGTTTCCAGCTGTTGTGTGCGGTGCGCAACGGCGACTGGGGCGTGGCAGGCATCAACCTACGTGCGGAAAAAATCCTGCGCAGCAAGGGTTTGCTCGGCAATGGCACTGAATGGTATGCCGGCCGGCCCGTGATCGTCACGCGCAATGATTACGGCCTGGGGCTGATGAACGGCGACATGGGCATCACGCTGCCGGATGCCGCCGGCCAGCTGCGCGTGGTGTTTGCCGACAGCGACAAGCCCGGCGGGGTGCGCTGGGTGTTGCCGGCGCGGCTTACTGATGTCGATACCGTGTTCGCGATGACGGTGCACAAGTCGCAGGGCTCGGAGTTCAGCCACACGGCGCTGGTATTACCGGACAACAGCAGCCCGGTGCTGACACGTGAGTTGCTTTACACCGGCATCACCCGTGCGGCAACGCGTTTCACACTGGTCGACAGCAGCGACGACGTGTTGCGCGATTGCGTGCAGCGGCGCGTGCAGCGCGAGGGCGGGGCGCTGGTGGGATAGGCGGCTGCGCCGGGGGCGATGTATCGCGACACGGCATGTCGCATGGTGCTGCCAGGATGCCAGCGTGTTTATTGCATGGAGCATCTCGCATGGCCTCACTTGTCGCCGCCACTGTCCCTGCCTGCCCCGGCGCAGCGGAATACCCGCCGGCCTATCGCCTGCTGGCGGAATGGTGTGGCCAGCATGAAGCGCTGGCGCATGGCCGACTCACGCGCGAATTGCTGGCCTGCTGCCTGGGGGTGCCGCTGCTGACCAATGGCCAGCTGGCGGCTTTGCGTAAGCTGGTGCTCGACCGTACGCCGCCGGCCGTGACCCACCGCGCGATGCTGCTCATTGCGCAGCAATGGCCGACACTGAAACGCTTTATCTCCCATGCAGCGCAGCTGGAGCCGGATGTGGTGCAAGTGCTGTATTCGCTTGCCTGGCACGATAACGCCATTGCCGGTTGCCGCTGGCTCACTTACCGGTTGGTGGCGGAATGGTTTGCCAATCCTGCCAGCGCACCGCAGGGCGCCGGTGAGGCACGCCAGCTGGTGTGCTTGTTCCTGGTCCAGTGGTATGTGGTACGTCGCGAGGGCATAGAGCCTCAGCAACTGGCCAGCTACCGCCAGATGGTACAGGCCTGCGAGCAGGCCTTGCGGCAGCGTTTCGGTAACGGACGCCTGTCGTTCAGCCAGCGCAATGCCTATTGCTATCAAGTGTTTGCCCGTATTGACCCGGGTTTGCACGAACTAGCCGGGCAGTTGTTTGGCGAATTGCTCGGCGATGCGCTGTACAATGACAGCACCAGCGAGGAAGTAGCCGACAGCGCGCCGTTCCCTGCCGTGCAGGGCCAGGCACATTCAGGCTTCTCACCGCTGCGCACAGCGGGCGACTTGCGCGCGATGGCCAGCGCCTTGCAGAATTGTGCTTCTTTGCGTGTGTACGAGGGCACCAGTGGCCGTTGTGAGTTCTGGCGCTATTTCGACCCGGTGACGGGAGAGCTGGCGTTGCTGCAGCTGCAGGCTGATCTCTTTCCTGCGTCGTCGTGTGTGGTGGAGTTCAACGGCCTGCAAAATGCAGGCGTGAGTAGCAAGGCCAGCAGCGCGTTGGCGCACTGGCTGGCGAGTTTTTTGTGACTTTTGCCACAAAAACAGGGGCTGACGATTGATTTCAACTGATCGCTGCAGTTTGCACGTTTCCTGATCAAATAAATCCGGATGCATGAGGTATAAACCATGTCCGACAACACCGAAAACTATTCTGAAGATGGTTTCTGGGAAAAGCTGAAAAACTTTGCCGTCAAGGCCGGTAGCGAAATCGTCGAGAAAGCGCTGTGGCTGTATTACGCGGCACAGGATCCGGCTACACCCGCCTGGGCCAAGACCGTGATCTATGGCGCGCTCGGGTATTTCATCCTGCCGCTGGATGCCATTCCCGACATGTTGCCCGGAGCCGGCTTTTCTGATGACCTTGGCGCATTGGCGGCAGCTGTGGCGACCGTAGCTGCGTATATCAATGATGATGTGAAGGCTAAGGCAGCGAAGAAGATGAAGGACTGGTTTGGAGGTTGATAACAGTTTAATCCTGTTTATCGGCACCATCCTGCGGCATTTCAGGCTTCGGCCCGGTTTTCTTCTGTTCCTTTTTGCGGTCAGTGTGCGTGGCAGCCTTGTTGAATTTGCCAGCATTATGGGCGACCGGGTTGCGCGGGGGAGGTGAGTCTGGTTTTTTCTTGCGCGGCATGACGACTCCCTCTGCTTACTGGTACAGCGCGACCAGCTCTCTGGCAACTTCCGCGATCCATTTGCGCACAGCCACCGGTTTGTGCACCAGCACCTCCGCGCCGAAGCCCAGCAGCCATTGGCGCAGTTCCAGCGTGTCTTCCGCCGTGAACTGCACCAGGGCATTGCCGTCTGCGGTGGTCTTGATTTGCTGGGTAGGGTTGATGACCGATTCCTCGCCGGCTTTGTTGGTGATGCGCAGTTGCCGGCCCTTGCCCATCGCGTTGAAGACATTCGTCATCACATCGGGCGCAATCTCCGCCGGTTGCAGCGCAAAACCCTTGGGCACCACGCGTACCGAGTCGGCCCAGGTCTTGCGTGTGCGACTGCTGAGCCGCTCCAGGTCGCGCTGCACCGTGCGCACCGTCACATCGTAGCCCATGTTGCCGAGCCGTTCGTGCAGCTCGCTGCAGCTGATGTCGTTCGGCTCCATCGGGATTTCCGACAACATGCTGATGTAGCGGATGGCAGTATCGCGGTCCTTGCTGGCGGCGGAAGCTTTGGCCATCGGAAATCCTGCGGGTTGTTTGCTGTGGATAATGCCGGGTGTCGACGACAGGGGGTGTCGTTTCACTGCGCCGGTTTTGTGCCGGTCGCCGGTTTGGCCGGTGCTGCCGCTACCGGTTTTGCTGGCGGCTGCTTGCCTTGCATGCGCGCGGCATACTGGTCGCGCACTTGCTGGCGCTGGGCCGGTGTGAGCAGCGTCATCAGCTTGGCGTCGGTGTCGGCGCGCAGCAGTGTCAGCG
>CALMIC010000295.1 GCA_937864065.1 uncultured Cellvibrionales bacterium
GCGTGCTCGGCCGCTACCTGCCCGAGTTCGGCGAGATCGTCGGCCAGATGCAGCATGACCTGTTCCACATCTATACCGTGGATGCGCACACCATCGCCTGCATCAAGAACATGCGCCGGTTCTGGCACGCCGAAGCCGAAGAAAAATTCCCGCTGGCCGCGAAGATCGTGCGCAAGCTGCCGCGCATTGAGCTGCTCTACATTGCCGGCCTCTACCATGACATCGGCAAGGGCCGCGGCGGCGACCATTCGCAACTGGGCGCTGTGGATGCCCGTGCCTTTTGCCAGCGTCACGGCCTCGGCAAGCGCGACACGAACCTGGTGGCCTGGCTGGTGGAAAACCACCTGCAGATGAGCACCATCGCGCAGCGGCAGGACATCTCCGACCCGGATGTGATCCGCAACTTCGCGTTGAAGGTCGGCGACCAGGTTCACCTCGATTACCTGTTCGTGCTGACGGTGGCCGACGTGAACGCCACCAACCCGACGCTGTGGACCAGCTGGAAAGCCTCGCTGTTGCGCCAGCTGTACACCGAAACCAAGCGCGCACTGCGGCGCGGCCTGGAAAACCCGATCGACAAGCAGGAATGGATCGACGAGATCCAGCAACAGGTCATCCAGCGCCTGCAAGACAAGGGCTTTTCCGCACAGGAAGTGCGCAAGGTGTGGGAAGGCCGCAGCGAGGACTACTTCCTGCGCGAATCGGCACAGGATATCGAATGGCATACCGAAGCCATTGCACACCATGCCAACCCCGATGAGCCGCTGATCCTGATCCGCGACCCGGTCGATGGCATCTTCGAGGGTGCCACGCAGATTTTCGTGCGCATGCGCGCGCACAACCACGCCTTTGCGGCCGTGGTGACGCTGCTCGACCAGCTGAACCTCAGCATCCAGGACGCGCGCCTGTACAGCTCCAGCGGCGGCTTCACCAACGACACCTATTTCGTGCTGAACGAGAACCGCGAGCCGATCGGCAACGACAACGAGCGGCGCGACATGATCTGGCAGACGCTGCACGACGAACTCGCACACAGTATCGACAACTTCCCGTCGATTGCCCAGCGCCGCACCCCGCGCGAGCTGAAGCATTTCACGATGCCGACGCGCACCAGCCTGCTTAACGACATCAACAGCGGCACCACGGTGCTGGAAGTGATCTCGCCCGACCGCCCCGGCCTGCTGGCGCGCATCGCACGCGTGTTTGTCCGCTACGGTATCCAGCTGCACAACGCCAAGATCGCCACGCTCGGCGAGCGGGTCGAGGACGTGTTCTTCATCACCGACCAAGAACGCAAGCCGCTGTCCGACCCGGAATTCTGTGCCGCCTTGCAAACCGCGATCTGTGAGCAGCTCGACCAGCAAGTGGCGATCACCTCCGCACCTGCCATGTAAACCCGGCACCGACCATGACGATGAACCCGCGACTCGCGCAACTGCAACCCTACCCTTTCGAAAGGCTGGCCGCCCTGAAAGCCGGCGTCACGCCGCCGCCCTCGTTCGCGCACATCGCACTCTCCATCGGCGAGCCGCAACACCCGGCGCCGGACTTTGTCGTGCGCACGCTGGTGGAAAAACTGGGTGGCCTGTCGAATTACCCGACCACCAAGGGCATTCCTGCCTTGCGCGAGGCGATCGCGGCCTGGTGCACGCGCCGTTTCGGGCTGCAACAGCCACTTGATGCCGAGACACAGGCGCTGCCGGTCAATGGCACCCGCGAAGCACTGTTCGCGTTCGCGCAGGCGGTGATTGATGCAGAAACAAGGCCGCTCGTGGTCTGCCCCAACCCGTTCTACCAGATCTATGAAGGCGCGGCGCTGCTGGCCGGCGCCACCCCGCACTTCCTCAACTGCACGCCCGGCAACGGTTTCATCCCGGATTTCGCCAGCGTGCCGGCCGAGGTGTGGCAGCGCTGCCAGTTGCTGTTTATCTGCACCCCCGGCAACCCGACCGGCAGCGTGATGTCGATCGGGCAATTGCAACAGCTGATCCGCCTGGCCGACGAACACGACTTCATCATCGCCGGCGACGAATGCTATTCAGAACTGTATTTCGACGAGGCCAGCCCGCCGCCCGGCTTGTTGCAGGCCGCCAGCGCGCTGGGCCGGCACGATTTCCGCCGCTGCGTGGTGTTCCATTCGCTGTCCAAACGCTCCAACCTGCCCGGCCTGCGTTCCGGCTTTGTGGCCGGCGATGCGGCCATCCTGGAAAAATTCCTGCTGTATCGCACCTACCACGGCTGTGCGATGCCACTGCAGCACCAGTACGCCAGCATCGCCGCATGGAACGATGAACAGCATGTCATCGAGAACCGCCGCTGCTACACGGAAAAATTCGACGCCGTGCTGGCCATCCTCGCCGACAGCATCGCCGCCGGCAAGATCACTGTCAGCAAGCCGGATGCCAGTTTCTACCTGTGGGCGAATGTGCACGGCGACGACAGGGTTTTTGCGCGTGATCTGTTTGCGCAACAGCACATCACCGTGCTGCCGGGCAGTTTCCTCTCGCGCGACGCCGACGGCAGCAATCCCGGCGCCGGTTTCGTGCGCATGGCGCTGGTGGCGCCACTGGCGGAATGTATCGAGGCCGCACAGCGCCTGCGGCAGTTCCTGCAGGCGCGCTGAGATGCTGAAAAAAGAGCGCGCCGCGTGGATCGCCGACAAGCTGGCCGAGCTGTACCCGGATCCGCCGATCCCGCTCGCGCACCGTGATCCTTACACCTTGCTGGTGGCGGTGCTGCTGTCGGCCCAATGCACGGATGAACGCGTCAACCAGGTGACCCCCGCATTGTGGCAACTGGCCGACAACCCCTTCAGCATGGCGAAAGTCCCGGCTGCCGCGATCGAGAAAGTCATCAAGCCCTGCGGCCTGTCGCCGCAGAAAGCGAAAGCCATCCACGCCCTGTCCAACATTCTTGTCAATGAACACGGTGGCGAGGTGCCGGCCAGTTTCGAGGCGCTGGAACGGCTGCCGGGTGTCGGCCACAAGACCGCCAGTGTGGTCATGGCGCAGGCTTTCGGCGTGCCGGCCTTTCCGGTCGACACGCACATCCACCGGCTGGCGCAGCGCTGGAAACTGACCAGCGGCAAAAGCGTGGCGCAAACCGAAGCCGACCTGAAAAAACTGTTCCCGCGCGAGCGCTGGAATGCGCTGCACCTGCAGATCATCTACTACGGCCGCGAGCACTGCCCGGCGCGCGGTTGTGACGGTACACGCTGCCTCATCTGCCGCCACTGTTTCCCGCGGCGCAAGAATCCCGTCGTGACGCTGAAGGCCTGACGATGGCACCGCAGCGCAGCCGGCTCTTTTCCCTGACTGTCTCCGCTGCGCTGGCGCTGCTGCTGGCCCAGTGCCTGTGGCTGTACGGCCACACCGGGCGCGACGACGCCTTCCTCACCTATTGGCCTGCAGTCGCACTGGGTGAGCACGGCAGCATCCTCAACTACAACGGTGAACGCGTCGAACAATCGTCCACTCTGTTGCACACGCTGTCACTGGCTGCGCTGCATACGCTGCTGCCTGCTGTAGCCGTGCCGACGCTGGCCTGGGCTGCTTCGCTCGCCGCCGGCCTGCTGGCCCTGCTCGCGACAGCGCTGGCACTGCGCGCCCGGCAAACGCCGGCGGGCAGCGTGCTGGCGCTGGCTGCGGCACCCAGCCTGGTGTTCTGGAGCAGCAGCGGTATGGAAACGCCGGCCAGCACGGCACTGTTTACCGCGTTGCTGCTCATAGCGTTGCAGGATGTATCCAGTGTGCGCAACAGGCTGCTGCTCGCCAGCATCGCGGCCATGGCTGTGACCTGCCGGCCGGAAGCAGCTTTCGTACTGTTGGCCTTCGTCGCCGGCGGCTGGCTGCTGACCCGACGCCAGCATGGCTACTGGCTCACTGTGCTGGTGGCAACCATTGTAGCCTTCGCCTGCATCACCGCATGGCGCCACGCCAGTTTCGGCAGCCTGTTCCCGCAACCGGTCTACGCGAAAAGCAGCGGCATCAGCGCCGCCAATTTGCTGAAAGGCCTGCACTACCTGCTGGTGGGCGGCGACTCGCTCACCACCCGCATCCTCACCGCCACCGGCCTTGCCGCCAGCGTCATCGCGCTGGGCTGGCTGCGCCACCCGCAACGCCACGCCATCCTCGTTGCCGGCGCGCTGGCAGCCGCACAGGTCGCGTTTATCCTAGCCAGCGGCGGTGACTGGATGGATGCCACGCGTTTCCTGCTGCCAGTGTTGCCGGCGCTGCTGTTGTGCACGGCGCTGCTGCTGTCGCCGTGGCCGCGCCTGCTGCACACCACCAGCGCACTGTTGTTGCTTGTCGCACTGCATGACAGCTGGCAATTCGCGGGACGCGAATCCACCGGCTTTGCCGCCACTGATCGCGCCGCAGCACGGGCACAGTACCTCGGTAATGTTGCAGACCTGTCACGCTACAGCAGCACCGAATTGCAGACGAAAGACGCACTGCGCGACATCCCGCAGCTCGAGCACCTGCGCGCACTGGCGCAAACGCTGTTGGCGACAGAGCCGACGCTGCAGCTGGCGTCGATCCAGATGGGTTTCATCCCCTACCACCTCGCACGCGAGTTCTACCCGCGCCTGCAGTTTCTCGACCTGCGCGCACTGGGCACCAGCCAGTTGACCCGCTGCCCGCACACGCGCGACTTCCCGCGCAGCGACACCGGGCTGAAAATCAGCTACGACGAATTCCTTGCGCTGCTGCCCGAGCTGGCACGCGATTGCGGCGTGCGCAAGCCCGACATTCTCTACGATCTCGGTTATGGCATGCGGCAGGACGTGCTCGCGCGCAACGGTTATGTGATCACCTACCGCGAGGCACGCACGGTGCGCGGGCAGTTCTCGCAGCGCAGCGTCGGCTCGGAGCTGTTTGTCGCCGTGCGCCGTGAACTCGCAGCAGCGCACGGCCTGCGCGACTGGCAGGGCAACGCGGTCACAGCAGCCAGCAACACGGCGCTGCCGAACATCGTTCTGCTGCTGGCCGACGATATCAGTTACGACCAGTTCGGCTTCAGCGGCAACGCGGCCGCACGCACGCCAACGCTCGACGAGATCGCCCGGCAAGGCACGCTGTTCAGCGCCGGCCAGGTGCCCAGCGCGTTCTGCCGGCCGTCGCTGGCCACCCTCCTCACCGGTGCCTGGCCGCACCAGGTGCGCATCCATGCCAACAATGGTGTCGTGTCATTGCCGCCCGGTTACACGACGTTGGCCACCCTGCTGCGCCAGCGCGGTTATGCGACGTTTGCCGGCGGCAAGTTCTGGGAGGATGAACCCGAATGGCGCGGCTTCGACGGCTTCGATACCGACAAGAACCGGTTTGCCCGCGAAGGCCAGGACAAGCTGTGGCAGTTCATCGCGCAGCGTGCCGGCCAGCAGCCGCTGTTCATCTGGTGGGCACCGATGCTGCCACACCGGCCGCACAACCCGCCACCAGCGCTGCTGGATGCCATTAATCCCGACGCCATTGTGGTGCCGCCTTCGCTGCCGGCCGACAAACACGCAGCCTACCGCGAGCAAACCCGCACGCTGCTGGCGATGAACCTGTGGCTGGACAACAGCATCCGCGAACTGCGCGACCAGCTGGCCGCCCGCGGCCAGCTCGACAACACCCTGTTCATTTTCCTCAGCGACAACGGCTTCAGCCCGCGCGGGGTGTCGAAAAGCTCACCGTACCAGCTAGGCCTGCAGACTCCGCTGATTTTCAGCTGGCCCGGGCATATCGCGCCGCAACGTATCGCAACACCGACCGCGTCGCTACACGTCTATAACACGATCCTGGATTACGCCGGTGTGTCGCTGCTGCCGAAAGACCGGCCGCAACCCGGCCACAGCCTGCGCCCGGTGCTGGAACAGCGCGCGCCCGCCACGCCGGAACCGCTGTTCGGTGCCAGCTACCAGGCGGTGACAATGAAGACTGACCAGACGCCGCGTCCGGAGCGCGATATCTACGCCCTGCAGCTGCGCGATGGCGACTGGAAATACATCCTGTACCTGCGCGAACTGCGCGAGGAAAACAATGCCGACCTGACGATCCAGCCCGGCCTGCAACCGTTCCCGGCACGCGATGCCGGCGACGAGGAACTGTATGACCTGTCAGCCGATGGCTACGAGGAAGTGAACCTGGCCGGTGAGCCGCAGCAGGCGGACAAGCTGGCCGCTTACCGGCGGCAAGTGCTGGACTGGTGGGCGAACAGCGGCGGCCAGCCGCTCGATGCGCTGGCCGGCTGCCCGGCACAGCCCGCCGCGCTGTGCCGCAAGATCGCTGCCGTCAGGCCTTGATGCGCACGACCAGGCAGTCGCACTGCACGACTTGCAGGATAGCCGTGGCGGTTGAACCGAGCAGTGCGCGCCAGCCGCGCTTGCCGTGCGAGCCGACCACCAGCAGGTCAGCCTGCAGCTGTTCGGCCAGGTTGGCCACGGTGCTGGACGGCTGCCCCAGCAAGGTGTGGGTGTTGGCATCGGCTATACCGTGCTTGGCCACGACTTTCTGCACGGCCTTGGCCATTTCTTCCAGCAAGGTATCGTCGTTGATGCTGGAGTAACCGACGACCGGGTCAAAGCCCGTCAGCGGCCAGTCCATCACATGCACCACATCCAGCGTTGCGCCGTACTGTTTTGCCATCGCCGCCGCTTTTTCCAGCAAGCCGTGGGCTTCCTCGCTGAGGTCGATGGCGACCAGGATATGCTTGTACATGACTCTCTCCTTCGGTGGGTGACGGCACTGTAGCACCACTACTGTAGCCGTTTCCTGTCCTGCGTCAAAACCGGAGCGCCATGCCGGGGCAAGCTGAAAATGCTATGCTGCGCGCCGTTTTTCCAGACGTTCCAGGCACAACGGAGACCGCACATGACATTCGCAATCGGCATCGGCATCGGCACCCGCAACAGCAAGGGGGAGTGGCTGGAGGTGTTCTACCCCGCCCCGCTGCTGCAACCGGGCAGCGCCATCGCGACCACCATCGCCGCCAGCGTGCACCATGCCGGCGGCAATGCCGCGATCGACATCACGCCCGAACAGAGCGCCGCACTGTACCGCGCGCTGAAAGCCGGCGGCCACGATTTCGCCTGGCTCGACGCGATGGCCACCAGCCAGAAACCGCTGGTCGTGACGATCCTCGACAGCGACGAGGCCCCCGCCTCGGTACCGGAGGTCTACCTCAAGTTGCACCTGCTGTCGCACCGCCTCGTGAAGCCGCATACCCTGAACCTCACCGGCATGTTCGGACTGCTGCCGAATGTGGCGTGGACGGATGAAGGCGCGATCGACATCCGCGAGCTGCCGGAGCGCCAGTTACAGGCCAGGCTGCGCGGCCGCGTGCTGGAAGTCGCCTCGGTGGACAAGTTCCCGAAGATGGCCAACTACGTGGTACCAGGCGGCGTGCGCGTGGCCCATACCGCCCGCGTGCGCCTCGGTGCCTACCTCGGCGAAGGCACCACGATCATGCACGAGGGCTTCGTCAACTTTAATGCCGGCACCGAAGGGCCGGGCATGGTCGAGGGCCGCATCTCGGCCGGCGTGTTCGTCGGCAAGGGTTCCGACATCGGCGGCGGTGCGTCGACCATGGGCACCCTGTCCGGTGGCAACAACGTGGTGATCTCGCTGGGCGAAGGCTGTTTGCTTGGTGCCAACGCCGGCGTCGGCATCCCGCTGGGTGACCGCTGCACCATCGAGGCCGGCCTCTACATCACGGCCGGTTCGGTCGTGACGCTGGTTGACAGTGCCGGCGCACCGGCCGGCCACTGCAAGGCGCGCGAGCTGGCCGGCAAGTCCGACCTGCTGTTCCGCCGCAACTCGAAGAACGGCGCAATCGAATGCCTCACCAACAAGAGCGCGATCGAGCTGAACGAAGCCCTGCACAAGCACAACTGATCCCGGCGGCGAACTGACAATGACACCTACCCTCGCCCTCACCTGCCAGCTGATCGAACAACCGTCGGTCACGCCGCACGACGCTGACTGCCAGCAGATCATGATGCAGCGTCTCGCCGCCATCGGCTTCGACTGCCGCGAAATGCCTTTCGGCGACGTGAAAAATTTCTGGGCTGTGCGCGGCAGCGATGGACCTATTTTCTGCTTCGCTGGCCACACCGATGTGGTGCCGAGCGGTGATGAATCACACTGGCACAGCGCGCCATTCAAGGCGACCATCAAGGGCAATTACCTCTACGGCCGTGGCGCCGCCGACATGAAAGGCAGCCTGGCCGCGATGGTCACCGCCTGCGAGCGGTTTGTCGCCGCGCATCCCGACCACAAAGGCCGCATCGCTTTCCTCATCACCAGCGACGAGGAAGGTATTGCCATCGACGGCACAGTGAAAGTGGTCGAACAGTTGCAGAAGGAAAACACACCGATCACCTGGTGCCTGGTCGGCGAACCGTCGAGCAGCAAGGTCACTGGCGACACGATCAAGAACGGTCGCCGTGGTTCGCTCGGCGCGAAACTGGTGGTGAAAGGCGTGCAAGGTCATGTGGCCTACCCGCACCTGGCGCGCAACCCGATCCACGAAGCTGCGCCCGCACTGGCCGCCCTCACCGCCGAAGTGTGGGATCACGGCAATGCTTTTTTCCCCGCCACCAGTTTCCAGATTTCCAATATCAATGGCGGCACCGGTGCCACCAACGTGATCCCCGGCACCCTCGAGGTGCTATTCAATTTCCGCTTTTCCACGGAAGTGACGGAACAGCAGCTGCGCGAGCGCACCGAGGTGATCCTGCAGCAACACGGCCTCGACTACGAGATCCACTGGGCGTTGTCCGGCCAGCCTTTCCTGACCGGTTGCGGTGCGCTGGTCGATGCGACTGTCGCAGCTATCCGCGACGTGACCGGCCTCGACACCGAACTGTCGACCGCCGGCGGTACCTCGGACGGCCGCTTTATCGCCCCGACCGGTGCGCAGGTGGTCGAGCTCGGCCCGGTGAATGCCACGATCCACAAGATCGACGAGAACACGCACATCGGTGAGCTGGAACAGCTGTCGCAGGTGTACGAACGCATCCTGCAGACACTTCTGGCGTGACGGCAAAAACATGAACACCCCGCAGCGCGAAAAACGGTTTGCCCTGGCGGCGATACTGCTGGGCACCGTCATCGCGCTGGCGATTGCCGAGCTCGGTTTGCGCCTCGCCGATATCGAATACAGTGCCTACCCCACCCGCTTCCAGTTCGGCTGGCCGGACAGCAAAACGCTGGACACCGACTTCGTCATGGATCCGCTGATCCAGTGGAAACCGAAGGAATACGACAAGACGCTGCAGGACTGGAAGGGCCGCCGCATTGACGTGCTGCACATGGGCGATTCCTGCACGCAGCTCGGCAACTACGCCGGCGAACTGAACCGCCTGATGCAGCAGCGCCAGCCGGCGCTCAATTTCCGCAACCTGAAACTCGGTGTAGCCGGCTGGTCCAGCTGGCAGGGCCTGCAGCAACTGCAGCGTGATGTCGTGCCGCTGGAACCGCGCTATGTGACGATCTATTTCGGCTGGAACGACCACTGGCTGTCGTACGGACTGCCGGACAAGCAGATCGACTTCAGCAAGGCGCGCTTCCCGCTGTACCGCACGCTGCAGCAGTCGCGCGTGTTCCAGGTGTTCTCGTTTTTCTACAACCGCATGCTGCAGGGCGAGTCGGCGGCCGAGCGGCCGCTGCGCGTGCCGCCGGAGGATTTCCGCCACAACTTGCGCGAGATGGTGCGTATTGCCAGAGAAAACGGCATCGCGCCGATCCTGTTGACCGCACCATCCTCGCACCGCCCGGGCAGTGAACCGCAATACCTGCAGGACCGTTTCCTGGAAGACCTCGACCAGCTGGTGCCGCTGCACAACCAGTACATGGCGATCGTGCGCGAGGTAGCAAAGGAACAGGATGTGCTGCTGCTGGACCTGCAGGCGGAATTCGAGGTAATGCCCTACGCCACCGTGCGCGACGAGTACATGAAAGCGGATGGCATCCACTGGAAACCGGCGGGCAGCACTGCCGTGGCCGAAAGCCTCTACCGATTCCTCAACGAGAAACGCCTGCTCGACTAACTCTCAGCGTTTCCCGCTGGCCTGCGCGAACAGCCCGGCGATTTTCTTTTCCGACACCGGCACGCGCGTTTTCATCGGCTGGGCAAACAGCGCCACGCGCCACTCCTCGATGAGCCAACGCAGCTCACGCTGCGCCTCTGTCCAGTCCGCCAGCGGTATCTTGCCGCGCCACTCGCACACCGGCTGCCAGTATTTCTTCAGCTGTGCGACCGCCTGCTGGTCGCGCGGCACGCCGCCACGCAGTTTCTCCAGCCGTTTCTGCAACGCGTCCATGTAACGGCCGTACTGCAACAATTGTTCACAGGGTGCGGCGCGCAGGAAGCCGGCAAACCAGAGACCGGCGAGCTGCGAGCGGATGTCCTGCACCGTGATCCTCGCCTCCGGCGCCTTCAGCAAATCCAGTTGCTGCTGGATCGACTGCGCCTGCAGCACAGCCTGGCCAATCACCCGGTCAAGTTGTTGTGCCGTCATCGTGAGGTCGCCCTTGCGACCATTCAGCAGTGCCTCGAACGCGGCCTTGCTGCGCGGCAATGGCCCCTGGGCGAAGAACGTCTGCTGCACACTGGCATCGATGAGATCCTGCATGATCTCGCTCGCCGAGCCGAACGCGGCCAGCGCCAGCCGCACGCGGTTGTCACGCAGCAATTCCTTCTGCAGGTACTTCACCTGTTGCGGCAAGGCCAGCGCAGCGAGCCGCACCAGCCCCTGGCGGTGTTCACGCTCTGCCTGCTCGCGCGTGTCGTGCAAGGTGATGGAAACACTGTCGCCGTCATCATGCAGCGCCGGATAGGCGATGATGCGCATGTCGCTGCGCTGCTGCGGCAGCGCCTCGGCCAGGTCTGGGAAATCCCAGCTGCGGATGCCACTGCGCAACAAGCCGGTCTGCGTTGCCTGCTGCACGGCCTGTTGCACCACCTCGCGCGCCTGGGTCGAGAACTCGGCACGCAGCAGCGTCAGGTCCCTGCCCTGCGCCAGCAACTGGCCGCGCTCACCGAGCACCTGGATGTTCATGCGGTAGAACGGGTCGAGTTGCGCCTCGTCGAGGTCGGTCTCCGCCAACCGCAGGCTGTAATGGCGCAGCAGGATTTTCAGCAGCGCCTGCACAAGGCTCTCCTGCCCTGTGCGCGGTTGCTGCGCCAAGAGGGCCACAATGCGCTCGGCGGTGTTCGGCAGCGGCACCAGTGTCTTGCGCTGGCTCTTCGGCAAATGGCGCAGCAAGGCTTGCACCTTGTCCGCCAGCAGGCCAGGTACCAACCAGGTGAGTGTTGCGGCCGGCACCTGGTTCAGCAAGGCCAGCGGCACCTGCAGTGACACACCGTCCTGCGCGTGCCCGGGATCGAAACTGTAGACCAGCTTCAGCGCATTGCCGTCGCAATCCAGCGTATCGGGAAACTGCACCACGGTTTCATCGCCGGGATCGCGCACCAGCACGTCTTCCTCGCGCAACAGCAGCAGTTGCGGGTCGTGCTGGCTGGCCTTCTTGTACCAGCCGTCGAGTTCACGGATTGTGACGATGTCGTCGGGGATGCGGGCGCTGTAAAACGCGAACAGCGCGCTGTCATCCACCAGCAGGTCGCGGCGGCGGATTTTCGCTTCCATGTCCTGCACGCGGGCGATCAGCAGCTGGTTCTTGCGCAGGAAATCGCAACGACCCTTGTAATGCCCTGCCACCAGGGCTTCGCGGATCAGCAACTCCCTGGCCTGCGCGCGATCGATGTCGCCATAGAACACTTTCTGCCGCTCGGCCAGCACCAGGCCGTAGAGGCTGGTGCGCTGGTGGATCATCGGCATGCCGCGCTGCTCATCCCAGAACGGCTCGAAATACTCGCGCTGGATCAGGTGCCGCGCCGCAGGGATGACCCATTGCGGTTCGATCATCGCCACACAGTGTGCAAACAGTTGCGAGGTTTCCATCAGGTTGGCCGCAGCCAGCCAGCGCGGCGCTTTCTTCGCCTGTGCCGAGCCCGGGAAGATGCGCAACTTGCGCTGGCGGCATCCGAGGTAGTCGCGCTCTTCCTGCCGCTGGGCAATGTTAGACAGCAAGCCGACCAGCAATGCCTGGTGCAGGTTGGCATAGACAGCCGGTGCCAGGGCACTGTAATCGAGCGCATCGCTGTTTTCCTTCCAGCCATTCTGCTGGCAAGCGACATGCAGCTGGTGGTGGATATCGCGCCATTCGCGCATACGCTGCCAGGAGAGGAAATTCTGCTCGCAGAACCGGCGCAAGGCACTCTGCGATAACGCCTGCCGCTGGGTCTCGAACACCTGCCACAGCTTGAGGAAACTGACGAAATCCGAGCGCTCGTCGGCCCACTGCCGGTGCTTCTCGTCCGACTGCTGTTTCTTGTCGGCTGGCCGTTCACGCGGATCCTGCACACTGAGCGCACTGGTGATCACCAGCACCTCGCGCAGGCAGTGCTTGTCTTTCGCGACCACGAGCATCGCGGCCAGGCGCGGGTCGACCGGCAACTTCGCAATATCGCGTCCGAGTGACGTGATCTGTCGTCGCTCATCGACGGCGCGCAACTCGGCCAGCAGGCTGTAACCCTCGTTGATATGGCGCGAATCGGGCGGATCGAGGAACGGGAAATCCTCCATCTTGCCGAGTCGCAGCAACAACATCTGCAGGATGACCGAGGCCAGGTTGGTGCGGCGGATTTCCGGATCGGTGAAGGCCGGTCGCGCGCGAAAATCCTGCTCGCTGTACAGGCGCACGC
>CALMIC010000296.1 GCA_937864065.1 uncultured Cellvibrionales bacterium
CAAGTGTGGTCCGAAGACAGCCGTCAAATGGTTGCAGGAATACGGCACGCTGGACAATGTGATAGCGAATGCCGGCAACGTCAGCGGCAAGATTGGTGAAAACCTGCGTGCGGCAGCGGGATTCCTGCCACTGTCAAAACAACTGGCAACGATCAAGACGGATGTGGACCTGCCGCAAGAATGGCACGACCTGAAACCGAACCCGCCGGACCGCGAAACGCTACTCGCACTGTTCACTGAACTGGAATTCAAAAGCTGGATCCATGAAGTCAGCAATGGCGGGGATGTCATTGCAGCAGCCACTGACAAACCGAGCGATGAGGCAAAGACCCGGCCGGTTGCTTCAGCGGCAGTGGTGTATGAAACCATCACGGATCTTGCTGTATTGCAACAGTGGATCACACGCCTGCAACAGGCCGCGTATTTTGCGTTCGATACCGAAACCGACCAACTGGATTACATGCAGGCGAATATCGTGGGGTTGTCATTTGCGTGTGAAGTCGGGCAGGCTGCGTATGTCCCCGTGGCGCATGATTATCTCGGGGCGCCGCCCCAGTTGGCGCGCAGCGAGGTATTGCAGGCAATGAGGCCGCTGCTGGAAAGCGAAAAGCACAAGAAAGTGATGCAGCATGGCAAGTACGACATGAATGTGTTGGCGCGTGCAGGCATCGAGTTGCGCGGTGTTGCCTATGACACCATGCTGGAATCCTACGTACTGGATTCGATAGCCACACGTCACAATATGGATGATCTGGCAAAGCAATACCTCGATTACACGACGGTCAGTTTTGAAGCGCTGGCCGGCAAGGGCGTTAACCAGCTGACGTTCAACCAGATTGACCTGGAACAGGCAGCGTTCTACGCGGCAGAAGATGCGGATATCACACTGCGGCTGCATGAGACATTGTGGCCGCTGATCAGCGCCGAGCCGCCACTGGCCTCGGTGTTTGATACCATCGAGATGCCACTGGTGCCGGTATTGTCACGCATAGAGCGCAACGGCGTGCTGGTGGATGGCAAGATCCTGCACCAGCACAGTATCGAACTGGGAGAGCGTTTGCAGGCGCTGGAGCAGCAGGCTTTCGAGCTGGCCGGGGAGGAATTCAACCTGGGTTCCCCGAAACAACTGGGCGAGATCCTGTACCAGAAATTGCAGCTGCCGGCGCTGAAAAAAACGCCGACCGGCCAACCTTCAACAGCAGAACCGGTACTGGCGGAACTGGCTCTCGATTACCCGTTGCCGAAAGTGATCATGGAATACCGCGGCCTGAGTAAACTCAAGTCGA
>CALMIC010000297.1 GCA_937864065.1 uncultured Cellvibrionales bacterium
CTGATCGACGAGATCGACAAGGCCGATATCGAGTTCCCGAATGACCTGCTGGTCGAGATCGACAAGATGGAGTTCTTCGTCTACGAGACCGGCGAGACCATCAAGGCCAAACACCGGCCGATTGTCATCATCACCAGCAATAACGAGAAAGAACTCCCGGATGCCTTCCTGCGCCGCTGCTTCTTCCACTTCATCAATTTCCCGGACCGGGAAACGATGCTGAGGATCGTCGATGTGCATTTCCCGACCATCAAACAGGACTTGGTGAAGGAAGCGCTCGATGTGTTCTTCGATGTGCGCAAGATCCCGGGCCTGAAGAAAAAACCGTCGACCTCCGAGCTGATCGACTGGCTCAAATTGCTGATGGCCGACGATATCCCGGATGAGATCCTGAAGAACCGCGATGCGACCAAGGCGATCCCGCCGCTGTACGGCGCGCTGCTGAAAAACGAGCAGGACGTTCACATGCTGGAACGCCTCGCGTTCATGGCGCGGCGCGAGGGGCGTTGATCCAACATGGCCGTGCATTCGCAGGCGAGCAGTCTGGAATACTTGCGTGAGGGTTTCCGGCTGTTGCCGCACCCGGAATTGCGCTGGTATGTGGTGATCCCGCTGTTGCTGAACACGCTGGTGTTCGGCGGGCTGTTCTGGTGGTGCATCGGCCTGATTGGCGAGCTGATCCAGTCAGCTGTCGACTGGTTGCCACAGTGGCTGGACTGGCTGAGCTGGCTGATGTGGCCGGTGGCCGTACTGCTGGTGCTGGTGGTGGCGATGTACACGTTCAGCACCTTTGCCAACCTGCTGGCAGCGCCGTTCAATGGCCTGCTGGCAGAGAAAGCCGAGGAGCTGCTGACCGGGCAGCCGGTGGCGAGCAAGGAAACGGTGCTCGGTGCGCTGCGGCAGTTACCGCGCATCTTCATGAAAGAGTTGCACAAGCTCGGTTTCCAGCTGAAGTGGCTTGTGCCGCTGGTCGTGGTGTCGCTGATTCCCGGTGTCAATTTGCTGGCGCCGCTCCTGTGGTTCTGTTTTTCCGCGTGGATGACGGCGATCGAGTACTGCGACTACCCGATGGACAACCACCAGTACAGCTTCCCGCAAGTGCGGGAGAAAGCCTCGCTGCAACGCTGGCCGTGCTTCAGCTTTGGCGCGCTGGTGATGGCAGGCAACATGGTGCCGCTGCTTAACCTGTTAATGATGCCAGCCGCTGTGTGTGGTGCCACGTTGCTCTACGTCGAGCGCCTGCGCGACGCCTGATAGTCCGGCTTTCCCATTTCGAGATGCTTGCCATGTACCCGCTGTTGCGCCCGCTGCTGTTTGCCCTGGATGCCGAAAAAGCCCATCACCTGACGCTGGATGGCCTGGGACTGGCGCACAAGCTGGGTTTGCTGCCGCTGGTGGCGGGCAGGCCGGTCAGTGACCCGGTGACAGTGTTCGGCCTGTCGTTCCCGAACCGTGTTGGCCTTGCTGCAGGCCTCGACAAGAATGCTGATTACATTGATGCGCTCGGTGCGCTCGGTTTCGGCTTCGTCGAGGTTGGCACTATCACCCCGCGCCCGCAGCCGGGCAACCCGCAGCCGCGCCTGTTCCGCGCCGTCGCGCAGCGCGGCATCGTCAACCGCATGGGTTTCAACAACCTCGGCGTGGAGCACCTGCTGCAGAATATCCGACGCCGCACCTACAACGGTGTGCTCGGGGTAAACATCGGCAAGAACGCGACCACGCCGGTGGAAAATGCACTGGATGATTACCTGTTGTGTCTTGATGCTGTATATGCCGATTGCGACTACATCACGGTCAACCTGTCGTCGCCGAACACGCCGGGCCTGCGCGACCTGCAATTCGGCGAGCCGCTCAGGCGCCTGCTCGACGGCCTGAAAACGCGCCAGCAACAGTTGCATGCGCAACACGGTGTCTATCGCCCGTTGCTGGTCAAGATCGCGCCGGATCTTGCGGCTGATGATATCGATGACATCGCCCGGACTTTCCTGCAATTGCAGATTGACGGCGTCATCGCCACCAACACCACGATCGACAAGACTGCGCTCGCCGGCATGCCGCTGGCGAACGAGGCGGGTGGCCTGAGTGGTGCGCCGGTCTATGAAAAATCCACGGCGGTATTGCAGCGGCTGTCGCAACAGCTACAAGGCAAGATCCCGCTGGTCGGCGTTGGCGGCATCGAATCCGGCGCACAGGCTTGCGCCAAGCTCGACGCTGGTGCCTCGCTGGTGCAGCTCTATTCCGGCCTGATCTACCGCGGCCCGTCACTGGTGCGCGAGTGTGCAGCAGCACTCGCTGCAGGCAAGCACGGATGAAGCCGCTGAAACTCGTTGCCACCTGTGCTCGCGCACTGGAGCCGCTGCTCGCCGATGAGCTGTCCGGCCTGTTTGCACAGGATGTGGTGGCTGGTGACCGCATCGTCACCTTTACTGCCAGCCCGGAAATCGCCTACCGCGTGCTGCTCGGTACGCGACTGGCGAACCGCATCCTGTGGCCGCTGTGCACGGTCGAAGCCCGCGATGGCGACGAGCTCTACCAGCAGCTGTGCGGGCATGACTGGTCCGGCATCCTGACACCGGAACGCAGCTTCTGTGTCGATTTCATCGGGGCATCCGACACGATCCGCAACAGCATGTTCGGTGCGGTGCGGGTCAAAGATGCACTGGTCGACAGCACCCGCGTCGGCAGCAATCGTGCCAGTGTCGTGAAGGATACGCCGGATATCCGTTTCAATGCCGTGCTGTTGTCCGATGGCAAGCAGGTCGACCGTGTGCAGCTGGCCATTGATCTCGGCAACGGCAGCCTGCACAAGCGCGGTTACCGCCAACAAGCCGGCGAGGCGCCGCTGAAGGAAACGATTGCCGCCGGCATGCTGCTGCGCGCCGGCTGGCCGGCGATCGCGGAGCAGGGTGGGGCGCTGTTCGATCCGTTCTGCGGCAGCGGCACGATCCTCATTGAAGCGGCGTTAATGGCGGCAAAAATTCCGCCCGGTGTCTACCGCGAGCGTTGGGGGTTTGCGCACTGCCCGTGGCATGACGAGATACTGTGGCAGGGCATCTTGCGCGAAGCGAGGAATCGCCTGCTCAACGTCGGCGCATTGCCCATGCCGCGTATCGTCGGTAGCGATGTGCTGGTGCCGGTGGTGCGCAAGGCGCAGGCCAATATCGAGCGCGCCGGCCTCGCCGAGTGCATCACAGTCGATGCAGAACACCTCAATGACAGCGTACCGCCGCGCGGCAAGACCGGTTTGCTAATCTGTAACCCGCCCTATGGTGAGCGGCTGGATGACGACCCGGACCTGCTCGGTCTCTACGCCAGCCTCGGCCAGAAAATGGCTGCGCTGGACGGCTGGCACGGCGCAGTGTTGACGAGCGAGAAACTGCTCGCGCAGGCGATCGGACTGCGCAGCCACCGTTCCTATCGCTTTGATAATGGTGCGATCCCGTGCCGCCTGTACCTGTTTGAGCTCGGTGAGCGCAACCGTTTCAAGCCGCTGGCTGTGGTGCATGAGGATGCAATGGTCAGTGCCGATGGGCTGCCCGAGTCTGCGCGCATGCTGTTCAACCGCCTGCAGAAGAATGCGCAGAAGCTGCTGCCTTGGTTGAAACAGTCCGGCGTCACCTGCTATCGCCTCTACGACGCTGATATGCCGGAATATGCCTTTGCCATGGACGTTTACCGCGACGCGGAGACGGGCGCGGTGCATGTGCACTTGCAGGAGTATGCGCCACCGAAAACCGTTGACGAGCAGGCCGCTGCCCGCCGCCGTGGCGAGGCATACCAGGCAGTGGCCGCAGCACTCGCCTTGCCGCTGGCCAACGTGCACATGAAAACACGCGAGCGCCAGCGCGGTGAGAAAAGCCAGTACCGCAAGCAGCGTGAAACTCCCGTGCGCGATTCGGCCTTCACCGTGCGGGAGCACGGCCAGACTTTCCGGGTCGACCTCGACAGCTACCTCGATACGGGTCTTTTTCTTGATACACGTCCTGTGCGCCAGTTGCTGGCACAGAAAGCACAGGGCAAGCGCTTCCTCAACCTGTTTGCCTACACATCTACGGCAACAGTGTATGCCGCGAAAGCGGGAGCCAGGTCGTCGCTGTCGATTGACATGTCGGCTACCTACACAGACTGGGCGCGGCACAATTTTGCCGCCAACCGTGTCGATACCCGTAAGCACCAGTTGCTGACGGCTGACTGCCTGCAATGGCTGGAAGAGGCCGATGAGCAGTTTGACCTAATCTACCTGGATCCGCCGACCTTCTCGAACTCCAAGCGGATGCAGGGCACGCTGGATGTGCAGCGCGACCAGGTGAAGCTGATCGGCTATGCGCTGGACCTGTTGGCAGATGACGGTGAGCTGGTGTTTGTGACCAACCACCAGCGTTTCAGGCTGGAAAAGGATATCTTTGTCGAGCATGGCTGGCTGCCGCAGGATATCACCGCGCAGACTATC
>CALMIC010000298.1 GCA_937864065.1 uncultured Cellvibrionales bacterium
CACGTGCGGCAGCTCGCTGATGTCGATGCCGCGGGCAGCGATATCCGTCGCCACCAGCACCTGCAGCTGGCCGGCCTTGAATTCGGAGAGTGCCTTGGTGCGCGCGCCCTGGCTCTTGTTACCGTGGATGGCCATCGCCGTGATACCGGCTTTTTCGAGGTGTTCCGCGAGGCGGTTGGCGCCGTGCTTCGTGCGGGTGAACACCAGTACCTGGTACCAGTTGTTGTCCTGGATGAGCTTCGTCAGCAGCTCGCGCTTGCGTTCGCGATCGACGAGGAACACGCGCTGGGCGATGGTGTCGGCCGTGGCGTTGCGCCGAGCGACCTCGATCAGCGCCGGGCGGTCGAGCAGGCCTTCGGCCAGTGCCTTGATCTCGTCGGAAAACGTTGCCGAGAACAGCAGGTTCTGGCGCTTCGCCGGCAACAGCTTGAGGATGCGCTTGATGTCGTGGATGAAGCCCATGTCGAGCATGCGGTCGGCTTCATCAAGTACCAGGATCTCGATCGAGTCGAGGTTGATGGTTTTCTGCTGCGCGTGGTCAAGCAGGCGGCCGGGTGTGGCGACGAGGATGTCCACGCCGCGCTTGAGTTGGTCGATCTGCGGGTTGATGCCCACGCCGCCGAACATCGCCAACGAGCGCAGTTTCAGGCCGGCGCCGTAGTCGCACACGCTCTGTTCGACCTGGGCAGCCAGTTCGCGGGTCGGGGTCAGCACCAGGGCGCGCAGGCGCGGTTTGCCATCTGGTGTCGGTTGCTGGCTGAGTCGTTGCAGGATAGGCAGGGTGAAGGCGGCCGTCTTGCCGGTGCCGGTCTGGGCGCCGGCGAGCAGGTCACCACCGGCCAGCACGGCCGGGATGGCCTGGCGCTGGATCGGGGTGGGTTCGGTATAGCCGCGCTGGTTGACGGCATGGACGAGGGTGTCGGCGAGGCCGAGAGAGGAAAAGGACATTAAGACTCCGTTTATCGGGTGGCCGTACGGAACAGCCATCAGCGTCCGAACAGCGTGCGCATTTCGGTTTCCACCTTGCGCGGTTTCTTGGTCAGTTGTGTTTCGCAAACAGCCTGTTGTGCGGACTGGAACAAGACACGGTAAGTACCGGCGGGAATATCTGCTTCCCGCACCAGCCAACGCGTCGGGGGCGGGGCAGTGTCCGGGATGGCAAAGGTCATGACCGCCCTGGCCTGCGCATCACACAGGGTGATGGTCGCCGGTAGTGCAGGCTGGATGTCGGTATCGACGGCGGCTTCGATCGCGACGGCAATGGCATTGCCGCGGTGCCGCATGGTCATGGGGCAGAGGCCTGCCGGGGCGGGCAACGGGTCACAAGTCTGGCCCGTTGCTGCTGGCAGCGGGGTCAGTATAGCGCTATCGGGCGCCAATTGCATGGCATCAAACAGCCCCAGATGGTGGGCGACGAACAGGAAGTGGTCGCTGATCGGCGGGAAGTAGGTTGCCTGGCGGCGGAAATCGCCATCCACCAGCCAGTGCTGGTAGCTGTCGCGGAACAGCTGCGCCTGCTGGCGGATGGCCGCCTCGTGCCGGTAACCGCTCACATGGACTGCCAGTGCCGTAGCCAGCAACGCCAGCGCCAGTGTCGCCCGCTGCCGTGCCAGCTGGTCGAGCAGGGCCACCAGCGCCAGTAGCAAGAAAGCGACGGAATACATGCGGTAGCGCGATTCCATCACGCCGCCGGCATCCTCCAGGATCAGGCCGCGCAAGCCGCTGGCGGTGATGGCCGAGAGCAGCAGGAACAGGACGATGGACAGCAGCAGCCAATTGCGCAGGGGTTGTGCGGCATGCCAGCCCAGCGCCAGCAGGGCGGCCAGGCCTGTGACCATCGCCGGCAGCGGGTCACTGGCGGGAAAAGCCAGGCTGCCGAGGAAGGCGAGCAGTGCGCGCAGCGGTTGCAGCGGGTGTTGCTGCAGGCGCTCCAGCACGGCGGCGGCGGTGACCGGCGACGGCGGGCTGAACACGTGGTGCGCCCACCAGAACAGCGCGAGTGCGGTGGCTGCCGACAGCAGCCACAGTGCAGCATGCTGCTTGCGCCAGTGCGGTTCGAGCAGCAGCACCAGCAGGCCCACCGGCCACACCAGCATGCCGTTGCCCTGGGTGAAGGTCGCGAGCAGCGCACACAGCACGGCGAGGCCAAATCGTTGCCAGCGCAGCAGGGCAAACAGCGCCGCGACGGCGAACAGGATCACCGCCTGGTTGGAGATAGCTGTCATCGCCTTGAAGGTGCTGTCCCAGTAGTGCAGGTTCACATAAGCCAGGGCGATACAGGCGAATACGAATGGCCGCCGCTCACCGCGCGCGACACTGGCGAGCAGCAGGCCGGTGGCGATGACGATCCCATGGCCGAGCAGGATCAGCGGGTAGAAGCGGATCTCGCCGAGCAGCTGGTATTGCGCGTAATAGACCAGGTGGTCGACCAGCGTGATGTGTTCGTTGTTCGGGTAGAAAAAGGCGAGGGCTGTTTGCAATGGCGTCTGTGCCAGCGCCAGTTGGCGGAAGAAACCGAAAACGTCGTTGAGGTCATCCAGTTTCGGCGTGTCGTCGGCCAGCAGGCACACGCGCCAGAGGTAGAACAGGATGGCGGCTGCGGGCAGGAGGTACCACCCGCGCGCTGCCATGATCCTGTCTGCCTGCATCCCGTTGCGCTCAGTCGAAACGCGGGGCGCGCTTTTCGAGGAAGGCTGTCACCGCCTCGACATTTTCCGGTGAGCCGACCTGGCGCATCATCGCGGCCAGTTCCAGTTCGCGCATGCGCTGGATCGTGTCGCTGTGCGCCTGCATCAGCAGGCGTTTGGTTTCGCGCAGCGAATTGCGCGGCCATTGTGCCATCTCGGTGGCCTTCTCCTGGGTCCTGGCCAGCAGCTCGTCATCGCTGAAGCAGCGGCGGGCGATGCCGGTTTCGACTGCTTTGGCGGCGTCGATCCATTCGGCCGTGAACAGCAGTTCAGCTGCCTGCTGGTAGCCGATATTGCGTGGCAACGTGTAGCTGCAGCCTGCTTCCGGCACGAGCCCGAGATTCACGAAGGGCAGGCGCATCTTCAGCGACTCGCCGACATAAACGACATCGCAGTGGAACAGTGCCGTCGCGCCGAAACCGATCGCTGCGCCCCTGGCGGCGGCGAGCAGCGGTTTGTCGAGCAGCACCAGCTCGTCCATCATTTGCTCGAAAGGCGGTTTCTCGCCCGGTTCGCCAGTCAGGTCCGAGAGGTCGACACCGGACGAGAAATCCTTGCCGGCGCCGGGCAGCACCACCACCGATACCGCATCGTTGTCGCGCACGGCGCTGATGGCATCGCGCAACGCGAACCACGCCGCGCGGTTGAAGGCATTTTTCTTTTCCGGGCGGTTGAAGGTGATTGTCGCAATGCGCTGGTGGATGTCGGTGAGGATACTGCTCATCAGAAATGGCCTTGTCGTTGGAGGGTGAGGACGGTTTCGCGGCAGCTGTCGAGCAGCGGGCGCGGCTGCCAGCCGGTCATGCGGCGGATCTTGCTGTCGTCAAACTGGCGCTTGAATGGCACCGGCAAGGGGAGCCGGAACGGCGGGTGCGGGCCGCCGGCTTCTGCCCAGATGTTGTAGAAATGCCAGAAATCGGTCTGTTCGCCGCCGACATTGAACGCCTCGCCGGCGCACTCGCTGCTCGCGAGTACCCCCAGCGTGGCACGGGCAAGATCACCGGCGTAGACCATCGGCAGGTTGAGGCCGATCGGGTAGGGTGCAATGAATGGCCAGCGCATCAGCCAGTCGAACCAGTACGAGAACGAATGCTGGTCGAAAGCACCGAAAATCGCATACGGCCGGATCGTACTCAGTTGCAGGCCCAGTTGTTGTGCCAGTCGCCAGGATTCCTGCTCCGCCAGTGATTTTGAAATCGCGTAGATATTGAAGCGGTGGCGACGGTCGCCGGCCGAGCGCAACGCCGCGCTTTCATCGATAGGCTTTCCAGACAGCAGTTCGCGATAGACGCTGGCAGAAGAAATCCCGACCACGCGCTGCACGCCGGCATCGGCGCAGGCTTGCAGGGAGTTGCGCGTGCCGTCGAGATTCTCGTGGATCAGGGCATCATAGTCGGGATTCAGTGACACCTGGCCGGCATTGGCGATCACGGCATCGCAGCCGGCAAAGGCGCGGGCGAGGGCAGCGGGATCGGCGAGGTCGGCCTTGCGCAGCTCGATGCCATCGCGTTTCAACTCCGGCACCTTGCCCGGGCTGCGCACGACGGCGACAACCTGCGCACCCTGCGCCAGCAACTCGCGCACGAAATAGCGGCCCAGGAAGCCGGTGGCGCCGGTGACGGCAACCTGCTTGTCTTTGAGTGTACCCATGACTGCGTATCCTACCGAAAAAGCGATCCAGTATTAAAAAAGGGCCAGATCCGGCGGACCTGACCCTTTTGCTGTCGCGGCAAGTAGCCTTACTGGCCAGTGAACACCGGCTTGCGCTTTTCCTTGAAGGCTTTCATGCCTTCCTTCGCGTCCTTGCTGGCAAACACCGGCCAGCCGAGCTGCTCTTCCTTCGCCAGCGCTTCTTTCTCGCTGAGGTCCTGCTGGTTCTCGCGTAGTGAGCGCGTGATGGCCTGGATGGACAGCGGGCCGTTCTCGTCGGCGATTTCGTGTGCAATCTTCAACGCTTCTTCCAGCGCCTTGCCTTGCGGCACCACACGGTTGATCAGGCCCCAGCTGAGGGCTTCCTGCGCGGTGATGTGGCGGCCGAGCAGCAAGATTTCCGCTGCGAGGCAGTACGGGATCTGGCGACGCAGGCGGATGGTGGAACCGCCGAGCGGGAACAGGCCGCGCTTGCACTCGGTGACACCGAAGATGGCGTTGTCGGCCGCGACGCGGATGTCGGTGCCCTGCAGGATCTCGGTGCCGCCGGCCAGCGCATAGCCTTCAACCGCCATCACGATCGGTTTCATCGGCTGGTTGTGGCGCAGCAGTGCCTGCCAGTGCAGGTCAGGGATCTCCTTCATTTTTTCCTGCATCATCGCGGCATCGGCATCGCCGTCAGTGCCGGATTTGAGGTCCATGCCCGAGCAGAAGGTGTCGCCCTTGCCGGTCAGCACTGCCACGCGCAGTTCCGGGTCGCTGTCGAGCAGGCGCCAGGCGTTGTACATGCCGAGGATCATCTGGGATGACAGCGCGTTCTTCGCTTCGGGACGGTTCAGCGTCACGATCAGGACGTGGCCGTCCTTTTCGATCGTGCAGTTCTTGGTGCTGATGTCGAGTTCAGTTGCCATGGTACTTCTCCGGTTATAAAAAACGTGCGCCTTACCAGTCGATGTCGTAATTGCCGGCCGCGATCAGTTCGCCCAGCGCGATCTGGTGCTGGGTGCTGGAGCCGAGAGCCAGTTCATTCTGCTTGGCCCAGAGCGCAAAGCGCCACAGCGGGTAGTCGCGGTCGACGCCCATGCCGCCGTGCAGGTGCTGCGTGGCATAGCTGACGCGATGTGAGGCATCGCCGAGCCACATCTTGGCGGCGTGCACTTCGGCCGCAGCATCGTCACCGCGGGCGAGACGGTCAACCGCCTGCTGCGTGACGAGCTTGAGGCACTTGGCATCCATGTAGCAGTTCGCCACGCGGTGGCCCACCGCCTGGAATGTGGCGATCTTGACGTTGAACTGTTCGCGCTCGGACGAGTACTTCGCCGTCATCTGCACCATTTTCTCCAGTGCGCCGGCCTGGTAGGCACACAGCGCCGTGGTGTAGTGCTCGACAAGGTATTGGACGGCATCGCGGCCACCCAGTTTCTGTACTGGCGTGTTGTTGAAAGCCACGTTGAACTGCGGTTCATAGGTGGTGGCCTTGAGTGCGGTCAGCGTCACGCTGGCGTCTTTCGGGTCGACGATGAAAAGCGCGACATCGGCACCATCCTTAGCCACCACCAGCATGCGCGTGGCGATGTTGGCGTAGGGCACGCACATTTTCACGCCGTTGAGCTTGCCGCCGGATACAGCGATCTGCGCTTCATAGGCGTTGTAGGTGTGCTCCTCGTGGAAGGCTGCCGTCAACACGACTTCGCCACTGGCGACACCACCGAGCATGGCTTGCAGTTCGGCGTTGCCGAATTTATGCACCGCCAGTGCGGCAACGAGCGACGGCACGGCCGGCACCGGGGCCAGCACGCGGCCACATTCCTCAATGAACAGCGCGAGCTCGGCGAAGCCGAAGCCCATGCCGCCTTGTTCAGCCGGCACGGCAATGCCGAGCAGGCCGGCGTCAGCCAGCTGTGCCCACAGTGCGCCATTGAAGCGCTCCTGGGCCCACATGTCGTACTTGTGCAGTTCGTCCGGGGTGACCTGGTCGCCGAGGATCTGGTTGGCCAGGTTCTGGATGTCTTTCTGTTCGTCAGTCAAGCCGAAATTCATGGTGTGTACTCCTTGAACCGATCAGGCGCGCAGCGGGCGCGGCATGTTGAGGCCGAAGATGGAAATGATGTCGCGCTGGATCTCGTTGGTGCCGCCACCGAAGGTCAGGATCGACAGGGTGCGGTACAGGCGTTCCAGTTCGCCCTCGAGGATCTTCGCCTCGGAGTGCGAGTGCAGCGTGGCGCTCTGGCCCAGGATCTCCATCAGGTCGCGGCAGGCCTCGATCATGTACTCGGAGCCGTAGACCTTGGCCGCGGAGGCTTCCGCCATGTCCAGTCCGCCCTGGGCGATGGACCAGGCCTGCTTGTAGCAGATCAGCTTGATCGCCTCGGCACCGGCGCGCACTTTCGCCAGTTTCATCTTGACCCAGTCCTGGTCGATCAGGCGCTGGCCGTTGGCCAGGCGGGTGTTCTCGGCGTATTCGCAGACCTTGCGGAAGATGCCGACGATCGGGCCGTGGGTGACGAGTGCGAGGCGCTCGCGGTTCAGCTGGCTCATGATGACGCCCCAGCCGCGGTTTTCCTTGCCGACCATCCACTCCTTCGGCACACGCACGTTCTCGTAGTAGGTGGCATTGGTGCGCACGGAACCGAGGGTCTTGACCTGGGTCACCGAGATGCCCGGGTGGCTCATCGGGATCAGGAACATCGAGATCGAGCCGTGCTTGCCCATAGTTTCAGGGTCACCGGTGCGGCAGGCGAGCCAGACGTAGTCGGAGAACTCGGCCAGTGAGGTCCACATTTTCTGGCCGTTGATGATGTAGTGGTCGTCGCCATCCTTCACCGCACGGGTCTTCAGCGAGGCGAGGTCAGTGCCCGAACCCGGTTCGGAGTAACCGATACAGATGGAGATCTCGCCGGCGAGGATCTTGGGGATGATTTCCTTCTTGAGGCTCTCGCTGCCGAACTGGGCGAGGGCAGGGCCGACCGACTCGGAGGTCAGGAACGGGAAGGGGAAACCGGCCTTCATGATTTCGGAGAAGAAGATGTACTGCTCGATCGGGGATTTTTCCTGGCCACCGTATTCCTTTTCCCAGCCCAGGCCGATCCAGCCGTCGCGCCCGAGCTTGCGCATCGCCTCGCGCCACAACGGGCCACCGCCCTCATGCTTGAAGTCGTGGTTCAGTTCTGCCTTGAGTTCAGGCGTCATCAGATCCTTGAAATAATTGCGCAGTTGCTGGCGCAGCGCTTCCTGTTCGGGGGTGAATGACAGCTGCATGGGTTCTCTCCGTAGCGGTTCTCTGTTTAAGGCTGGCGGCGATTCTAGCAGTAGCAGGCCAGTGGCGGGCGCCGGCTCCGCATAAATACGGCCCCGCGGTAAATACGGGCTGCGGCCGTCGCCTGTTTTTGGTGCGCGGTTGCCAATCCGGTTGGCAGGGGGTAACCTGCAGCTGTAGTAGATGTCCCATAACTCTTATAACGACCGAAAATGTCTTCGAATGTAGGCGAACAGCTGTCCTCGGTGCCGGTGAATGATGACCTGCACCAGCCCAATCCGCTGAATGACTATTATTTCCGCCTGCTGCTGGCTCTGGCTGCAATGGGCACGCTGGCCGTGGCCGCGCCATGGAACAGGTTCACCGAACAGCACTTCTTCATGCTGGTCTGGCTGGTCTATCCCCATGCGGTCTATGTACTGGCGACCCGCTATCTCGAGAAGCGTGTCGAGGAAGTGGTGCACTACGCTGGTTTCAGCGATGCGCTGCTGGCTGGCCTGCTCATTGGCCTGGTCGATTTCAACCTGCTGCCGACCTTCATGTTCATCACGGTCATCCAGTCACAGGCGCTGATGAACAGCGGTGTGCGCTACTGGGCGCAGTCGCTGGGCCTGGTTGGTGTCGGTTTCCTGCTGAGCCTGCTGTTCCACAGCCCCCAATGGCGCTTCCAGACGGATTTCACCATCGGCGTGCCGGCGATGATCGGTGTCAGCATCTATTTCGGCCTGCTCTCATTTTTCATGTACCGGCGCATGATCGACCTGCAGCAGAAGGTCAGCAAGGCGACCGAGGACCACCAGGATCTCCGCATGAAGATGTGGAAACTGTCGCGCTATGTGTCGCCGCAGATCTGGCGCACGATCTTCTCCGGGCGTGAGGTCAAGCTGGAGACGAGCCGCAAGCGCTTGACCGTGTTCTTCTCCGACATCAAGGGTTTCACCGAACTGTCCGAAAGCCTGGAAGCCGAGGACATGACCGACATGCTCAACCACTACCTGAGCGAGATGTCACAGATCATCCACAAGTACGGCGGCACCATCGACAAGTTCATCGGCGATGCGATCATGGTGTTCTTCGGCGACCCGACCACGCGCGGCGCACAAGCCGACTGCCTGGCCTGTGTCTCGATGGCCATCGAGATGAAGAAACACATGCGCATCATGCAGCAGCACTGGGTCAGCCAGGGTATCGAGACGCCACTGGAAATCCGCATGGGTATCAATACCGGCTACTGCACGGTCGGCAACTTCGGTACCGAGCAGCGCCTCGATTACACGGTGCTCGGCACGGAAGTGAACCTGGCCAGCAGGCTGGAAACTGCAGCGCCGGCCGGCGAGATCCTCATCTCGCACGAGACCTACTCACTGATCAAGGACGTGATCTTCTGCGAGGACAAGGGCACCATCAACATCAAGGGCTTCAGCCAGCCGGTGCGCGTCTACACCGTGACCGATTTCCGCAAGAATCT
>CALMIC010000299.1 GCA_937864065.1 uncultured Cellvibrionales bacterium
ATATCAGCATGAGCGACCTGCTGCAGGCGGGCGCGCACTTCGGACACCAGACCCGTTACTGGAACCCCAAGATGGGCAAGTACATCTTTGGTGCCCGCAACAAGATCCACATCATCAACCTCGAGCACACGGTACCGGCTTTCAACCAGGCGCTGGAGCTGGCCCGTGACATGGCTGCCAAGCGCAACAAGATCCTGTTTGTCGGTACCAAGCGTGCAGCAGCCAAGGTCGTAGCCGAACAGGCGGCCCGCGTGGGCATGCCTTATGTGAGCCATCGTTGGCTCGGTGGCATGCTGACCAACTACAAGACTATCCGCACTTCGATCAAGCGCTATCGCGAACTGGAAAAGCAGTCGCAGGACGGCACCTTCAGCCTTCTGACCAAAAAAGAAGCCCTGATGCGCACCCGCGACATGGAAAAACTGGAGCGTGCCATCGGTGGTATCAAGGACATGGGCGGCTTGCCTGATGCCCTGTTCGTGATCGATGTTGACCACGAGCGCATTGCCATCACTGAAGCCAACAAACTGGGTATCCCGGTCATTGGTATCGTCGATACCAATAGTGACCCTACTGGTGTGGATATTGTTATCCCGGCTAACGATGACGCGATCCGTGCAATCAAGCTGTATGTGACCGCCATGGCCGATGCCTGTGCAGAAGGCCAGGAACATGCCAAGGGTATGCCGGTCAGCAAGGACGAGTTCGTTGAAGTGGACGGTGGTGAAGCCGCCTGAGTCCTGTAAGGATCTGGCAGGGAAAGGGGGATTCGTCCCCCTTTCTGGTTTTTTGATTTCTGGTTTGATGTGAATGAGGAAAAGACAATGGCAGAGATTTCAGCAGCATCGGTAAAAGAACTGCGCGAGCGTACCGGTCTCGGCATGATGGAGTGCAAGAAAGCACTGGTGGAGGCCAATGGCGATATCGAAGTGGCCATTGATAACCTGCGCAAGTCTGGCCAGGCCAAGGCAGCCAAAAAAGCAGGCAACATTGCCGCCGATGGCGCGATCATCATCGCCAATGAAGGCAATACCGCTATCGTGCTGGAAGTGAACAGCCAGACCGACTTCGTGGCGAAAGACGATAATTTCACGACGTTTGCCAACAAGGTGGCCAAGGCAGCACTGGCAGCACGCGAAACCGATGTCGAGAAGATTGCTGCGTTGACAATCGATGGCCAGAGCGTCGAGGAAGCCCGCGTTGCTCTGGTACAGAAGATCGGAGAAAACATCCAGGTGCGTCGCGCCCAGCTGGTCGAGGGTGCATTGCTGGCGACCTATATCCACGGTATCCGTATCGGCGTTGTGGTGGCTATGCAGGGCGGTAATGAGGAGCTGGCACGGGATATCGCCATGCACATTGCTGCGGCCAAACCTGAAGCGGTTGCGCCAGAAAACGTGCCTGCTGCGATTATCGAGAAGGAGCGCGAGATTGCTGCTGCCAAGGCTGCTGAGTCTGGCAAGCCGGCGAACATCGTCGAGAAGATGGTGGAAGGCGCTGTCAAAAAGTACCTGTCTGAAGTCTCACTGGTCGAGCAGGCGTTTGTTAAGGATCCCGAAACCAAGGTTGGCCAGTTGCTGGCCAAGAATGGCGCCCAGGTGGTCCAGTTTGTGCGTATGGAAGTCGGTGAAGGCATCGAGAAGAAAGAGTCTGACTTCGCGGCGGAAGTGGCAGCGGCTGTTGCTGCGGCCAAGTAAGCCCGGCATCAGCCTCGCCTGGCGGCGGAGAGGGGACCCTCTCCGCCGTTTTTGTTTATGGATGCCGTGCAGCTGAAATATCCGGCTGTCTGGCATAGAATGGCAGCCGATTTTTCCGGCAGAGACAATCCGTATGGCGACCGGCAAGGACAGGAAATACAAGCGCATCCTGCTGAAACTCAGTGGCGAGGAGCTGATGGGCCAGGAAGGCTTCGGGATTGATCCGAAGGTGCTGGACAAGATGGCCCTTGAAATTGGCCAGTTGGTGGGTATCGGTGTGCAGGTAGGGCTGGTCATCGGCGGCGGCAACCTGTTCCGCGGCGCTGCCTTGTCGGCGGCCGGCCTCGACCGCGTTACAGGCGACCACATGGGCATGCTCGCCACCGTGATGAATGGCCTGGCGATGCGCGATGCCCTCGAGCGGAGCAATATCCAGAGCCATGTCATGTCGGCAATCCCGATGAGCGGCATCGTTGAACACTACGACCGCCGGCGCGCCATCCGTTACCTTGAGCAGGGCGAGGTGGTGATTTTTGCTGCCGGCACGGGCAATCCCTTTTTCACCACGGATTCCGCAGCTTGCCTGCGCGGTATTGAGGTGGAAGCAGAGCTGGTGCTGAAGGCCACCAAGGTAGATGGTGTCTACGATTCGGATCCGATGAAGAACCCGTCAGCAAGGATGTACGAACGCCTGACTTATGACGAAGCACTGGACAAGAAACTCGGTGTGATGGATCTGACCGCCATTTGCCTTTGCCGGGAACACAATATGCCGGTGCGCGTGTTCCGCATGTCCAAGGCAGGAGCCTTGCTGAATATCGTGGTGGGTGGGAACGAAGGCACCCTGATGATTGAAGAGAGTAAAACCGCATGATCAACGACATCAAGAATGAAGCCGAAACCCGGATGAAAAAGAGCGTTGAGGCACTGGGCCACGCTTTCAACAAGATCCGTACAGGTCGCGCCCATCCCGGCATTCTCGAGGGCATTGTGGTGACCTACTATGGCTCGGACATGCCATTGCAGCAGGTCGCCAACATCAACGTGGAAGATGCGCGCACCCTGTCTATCACGCCCTGGGACAAGGGCATGGTGCAGGCGATCGAGAAGGCGATCATGACGTCAGACCTGGGTCTCAATCCCAGTACGGCTGGCACTGTGATCCGCATCCCGATGCCTGCGCTGACAGAGGAAACCCGCAAGAATTTCATCAAGCATGCCAAGTCCGAGGCGGAAACTGCCCGGGTTTCCGTGCGCAATATCCGCCGCGATGCCAACAGCCAGCTCAAGGACCTGCTGAAAGACAAGGCGATCAGCGAGGATGACGAGCGCCGGGCACAGGATGATGTGCAGAAAATCACCGACAAGTACATCGCTGAAATTGACAAGGCTTTTGCTGCCAAGGAACGCGACCTGATGGAGATCTGAAGCCAGGCTTCAGGTATCCGGTAACTTATATGACTGATACAAACACCCCTGCCGCGCTCCGGCATATTGCTGTCATCATGGATGGCAACAATCGCTGGGCCAAACGGCGCGGGCTGCCGGGGCCGGCTGGCCACAAGGAAGGGGTTGAACGGGTGCGTGACGTACTCGATGCCTGCCGTGAGGCAAAGGTCGAGGTGCTGACTGTATTTGCTTTCAGTTCAGAGAACTGGCAACGCCCAGAGCGTGAAGTCAATGCACTGATGACGCTTTTCTCCACCTACCTGAAGCAGGAGCAGAAGCGCATGCGCGAGGAGGGCGTATGCCTGCGCGTCATCGGCGACAGGAGCCGCTTTTCCAGCAAGTTGCTCAAGCTCATTGACGAGGCGGAAAACTTTACCGCCGGCGGGCACAGTACGCTGGTTATTGCCGCTGATTATGGTGGTCGCTGGGATATCACCCAGGCGGCGCGCAAGCTGGCAGAAGCCTGTGTCCGTGGTGAACTGCATCCGTCTCAAATCAGTGAAGAGCTGGTCAACCGGACCGTCAGCCTGGGTGACCTGCCGCCAGTGGACCTGTTGATCCGCACCGGCGGTGAGAAGCGCATCAGCAACTTCCTGCTGTGGC
>CALMIC010000300.1 GCA_937864065.1 uncultured Cellvibrionales bacterium
CCGCGCACGGAGCGCACGTTCGTCGCGGTATTTCCCTATGTGGTGAAGTTCAAGGGTGACCTGCTGGTGGGGAGCAATGAGCCGATCACCGTGGACACGACGCGCCTGCAAGCCCAGCTCGATAACCCGCGACTTCAGCAGCGGCTGGCGCAGGCGGGGCTGGGGGATACCTGGCGCAACGGTTTGCTGGACAAGCTGGTGCAGCAACAATGGACGCCAGCCGACAAGCCGGCGCTGGCCGATATCAACAGCGACTGGTGGCCGAAAGACGAGTACGGCGTTGCGGAGTGATCAGTGGCTGAAGCGCTCGTAGCCTGCGGCGAGTGTCTGCAGCGCTTCGGCCATGTCTTCGGTCTTGTCCGCGATGCTCATCAACAATGCGGCGTTCGGTGCGCCGATTTCTTCGCGGATCAATCCTTTGCCTGCCGCACTCTCGAACCACGGCAACAGGCCGATGATTTTCTGGCGGATGATGCCGGTCTCCAGCGGGTGGCCGGAACTGCCTTTCGTTAGCTTGTAGATGTACAGCATGAAGGTGAACATCAGCGTCTCCTCCAGGCTGTTGCCGGCAGCGAGAGCATGGATCGCCTGGCGCATGATCGCGCGGTCCACCAGCACTTCGATGCTGACCATGTCGTTCGCTGCCGCGAGGTAGGCGGGCAGGCGCTCGGCCACGGCGTCGTACTGCGCGCCGTCGAGTTCGGCCTTCGCATTGGCCAGGTAGCCGACCAGCAGGCGTTGCAGCAGGGCGTTGGCGTCAGACATGGGATACCTCCGGCGGTGCAGTCAAACGGGGCGGCATTATCGCATCATTCGCCGAAACCGCTGACCCACCAGACGATGTGTTCCTCGAAATCCTCCTCGCTCACCTCGCGCTCGCTGATGCAGCGGCCGCGCGCCGAGATGCCGGCGCTGTGCACGCTGGCCGGGTCGCCTGTCAGCAGCGGGTGCCAGTCGGGCAGTGGCTCGCCCTGTGCCAGCCGCTGGTAGGCACAGCTGGCCGGCAGCCAGGGCAGGTAGCTGGTGAGGTTGTCGGGCGTCAGCACCAGGCAGTTTTCCACTTCTGTGGCGCGTTCGCGATACTGGGTGCAGCGGCAGCTGTTTGCGCCGGTGGAGGTGTCGAGCAGCCGGCAGGCGACGTCGGTGTAGTACACCTCGCCGCTGTCCTCGTCCTCCAGCTTATGCAGGCAGCAGAGGCCACAGCCGTCGCAGAGGCTTTCCCATTGTTCCGGCGTCATGTCGTTGAGGGCGGTGGTGTGCCAGAAAGCGTGCCTGCTGTTCATGCGGCCGGTTTCCGCTGGTGTTCTGACGCCAGCAGCAGGTACACGGCCGGCAACACGAACAGGGTGAACAGCGTGCCGACCGCCATGCCGGCGACGAGGATGATGCCGATGCTGTTGCGCGCCTCGGCACCGGCGCCGGCCACCAGCACCAGCGGGAAATGGCCGAGGATCGTCGCGCCGGCTGTCATCAATACCGGGCGCAGGCGCGTGGTGGCGGCTTCACAGATCGCCTGCAGCTTGTTGTGGCCTTCCTCGCGCAAGTGATTGGCGAACTCGACAACCAGGATGCCGTTTTTCGCGATCAGCCCCACCAGCGTGATGAAGCCGACCTGCGAGAAGATGTTGATCGTCGTCCAGCCGAGGAAGGTGAACAACATCGCGCCGGACAGCGCGAGTGGCACGGAGCCGACCAGCACCACCAGCGGGTCGCGGAAGCTGTTGAACTGCACCGCGAGCACCAGGAATACGAACACCAGCGCCATCAGCAGCACGCCGAACAATGTGTTGCCTTCCTGGCGCAGCTGGCGCGATTCGCCGGCGTGGTCGATGCTGTAACCGGGCGGCAGGATCCGCGCCGCTTCGGCTTCCAGCGCGGCCAGTGCCTGTTCTTTCGTTGTGCCGGGCAACACGCCGCCGTAGATGCGGAAGGCGTTTTTCTGCTGGAACTTGCCGAGCACGCGCGGCGCGGTGTGCTGCACCAGTGACGCCACTGCCGACAGTGGCACCAGCTCCCCGGCGGGTGTGCGCAAGTGCAGTTGCAGCAGCGTGTCGGGATCCGGACGGTCGCTGCCGGCGATCATCGGGATCACCTGGTAGGCTTTGCCGGCGAGATCGAACCGGTTCACATAATTGGCCGAGAGCAGCGTGGCCAGTTGCTGGCTCACGTCATCCAGTGTCATGCCGAGATCGGCGATGCGATCGCGGTCGAGACGGAATTCCGCTTGCGGCAGGTCGATCTTCAGGTCGGTGTCGGCGTACATGAATTTGCTGCTGTTCTTGGCAAACGCCACCAGCTGGTCGGCATACGCTTTCATGGCCGCAGGCTCGTCGGAGGAGAGCACGACCATTTCCACGTCGAAATTGCCGGCGGTCGGCAGCGCGGGGTAGAGGATCGGGAAGGCGCGCAGCCCGCTGATCTGGCCGAGTTCCATGAAGGCGCGCTGCAACAGGTCCTGCACGCTGTAGTCGCGTTCGTCGAACGGGGCGAAGGTCTGCCCGCCGAAGCCACCTTGCGGTGTGACGACCTGCCACATGAAGCGCGCGCCCGGCAGTGCATTGAGCGTGTCGACGATCTCGTGCATGTAGGCGGTGGTGTAGGCGAGCGACGACTGCGGCGGCGCTTCCACCACCACGTTGATGCTGTTCTGGTCCTCGACCGGTGCCAGTTCCTGTTGCGACAGCAGGTAGAACGGCACCACCAGCAGCGAGAAGAACACGGCGGCGAACAGCACCTGCGGCTGCCACGCGAGGCTGCGCTGCAATAGCGCGGCGTAGCGCTGCTGCAGGCGCTCGAACAGGGCATTGACACGCTGCGTGGCGCGGCCTTCCTCGCCGCCGGGCGGGCAGGCGTAGGCGCTCATGATCGGCGACAGCGTCAGTGCCACGACGCCGGAAATCAGCACTGCCACCGCGAGCGTGAAGGCAAATTCCTTGAACAGCACCCCGGTGAGGCCTGACAAAAAGCCGATCGGCGCATAGACGGCCGCGAGCGTGATCGTCATGCCGATGATGGGTGCCAGCAGCTGGCGCGAACTGGCGAGCGCAGCCTCGACACGGCTCTTACCCTCGCGCATGTGGCGCGCGACGTTTTCGACCACCACGATCGCGTCGTCGACTACGAGGCCCACCGACAGCACGATGGCGAGCACGGTGAGCAGGTTCAGCGAGAACCCCATCGCCATCATTGCCGCCATCGCGCCGAGCAGCGACACCGGGATCGTCACCAGCGGCACCAGTGCCGTGCGCAGCGAGCCCATCAGCGCCAGCACCACGAGGCCGACCAGCAGGATGGTTTCGGCCAGCGTGGTGAAGATTTCCTTCAGCGCATCGCGCATGTAGAGCGTGATGTCGTAACCGATGCCGATGTGCATGCCCTGCGGCAGCGTCGGGTTGATCGCGGCCAGTTCGCCGTAGAGTTGGTCGGCAATCGCGATCTCGTTGGCGCCGGGCAGGGGCCAGACAGAAATGTAGACGGCATCGCGGTTGTCGAGCCGGGCATTGTTCTCGCCTTCCACTTCGCCGAGCTCGACCTGTGCCACATCGCGCAGGCGCAGCAGGGCGTTGTCGCTCTTGCGCAGCACCAGCTGCTCGAAATCCTGCACGGTCTGCAAGGTGGTGTTCGCCAGCAGGTCGATGCGCTGGCGGGCGTTCTCGCTGCGGCCGATGGTGGCGATGACATTGTTGGCACGCAGCGCCTGCTGGATGTCCTGCGCGCTGAGGTTGAACGCATGCAGGCGCGACGGGTCGAGCCAGATGCGCATTGCCGGCGCGCGTCCGCCTTCGAGGCCGATCCGCTGCACGCCGTCGATCGCGGCCAGGCGCGGGTTGACATGGCGGGTGAGGTAATCGGTGACACTGGCGCGGGTGTGCGGCGGGTTGATCGGCACATCAAGGTAGAAACCGGCACCCTGTTTGTCGGCGCGGTTGACCTGTATCGACGGGTCCTCCGCACCGGCGGGCAACTCGAAGCGGATCTGCTGCAGGCGTGCGGTCAGTTCCGCCAGCGCCGCCGTGCTGTCCTCGTTCAGCTTGAGCCAAACCGTGACGGTGCTGAGGCCGGCCAGCGTGGTGGAATCGACGTAGTCAACGCCGGGCACGGTGGCCGCGACGCGCTCGATCGGGTCGGTGATGAAACCCTGCACGCGCTCGGCCGGTGCGCCGACATACGGTGTGGTGATGACCAGCGACGAGCTTTCGATGCGCGGGAATTGCAGCACCGGCAGCGAGCGCATCGCATAGGCACCGACCAGCACCAGCGCGAGCGAGATGACCAAGGCCAGCACGGGGCGATGGATAAAAACGTCCATCGCGGTCGGGCGCATGCGCGAGCCTTTCATGGTGCTGCGCCTGTGGCAGTCTTGGTGCCTGTGGCAGGTTTGACGTGTGCCAGCAGGCCATCCTTGAGCTTGTAGGCACCGTTGGCGGCGATCTGCTCGCCGCCCTGCAAGCCGCTGCTGATCGCGACCAGCCCTGCCTTGACGCCGGTGGTGGTCACCGCCTGGCGCCTGGCGCGCAGCGCACCGTGTTCGTCTGCCTGCAGCAGGAACACATGGCTGCCGGCTCCATCGTACAACACGGCAGTATCCGGCACGGCAATCACTTCGCGCGCCGGTGCGGTCTCGATACTCACGTCGACCAGCATCCCTGCTTTCAGCAGCCCGGCGCGGTTGTCGACCGTTGCCCGCAGCATCAGGTTGCGCGAGGTGGTGGACACAGCCGGATCGGCTGCGGTCACGCTGCCCGGCAAAGACTCGCTCGCCACGCCGCGTGCTGCAATCTCCACCGTTGCTCCGATGGCAATGGCAGCTTGCTGTTGCGGCACGGCAAAGTCGACCCATACCGTCGGCTCCTCGCCGACGAGCTGCGTGATGGCGGTGTTGGCCGCGAGGAACTGTCCCGGCTGCAGCGTGTGCAGGCCAGCGCGGCCATCGAAAGGTGCGGTGAGGCTTTTCTTGGCGATGATGGCGCGCAGCGCCTCGGCTTGTGCCAGGGCCACCGCGCGTTGGGCGCGGGCCTGCTCGAACTGCTCGCGGCTTACGAGCTGCTTGCTGGCCAGTTGCTCGTTGCGCGCCAGCGTGCGGCTGGCGAGTTCGGCATCCGCTTCCGCGGCGCGCAGGCGGGCAATCTCCTCGCTGGCATCCAGTTGCAGCAGTAGCTGGTCCTTGCGCACCGGGTCGCCCGGCGCAAACCCCACGGCCACAACGCGACCTTCCACTTCATTGCGCAGCACCACGCTCTGCTGCACTTTCACTTCGCCGACACTGGCCAGTGTCTCGCGCCAGTGGGTGGTCTTGACCCGGTACGGCTCTACAGTCTCCGATGGTTCGGGAAAACTCTCTGCGAACGCGATCATGCCGCGGATCTGCAGGAACTTGTAGGCAGCCAGTGCTGCCAGCAGCAGCAAGCAGGCGGCGATGGTGATGGTCCAGCGGCGGGCAGGCATGGGATGTCTCGTGGCGGGGAATGGCTGGCAGGGATTGTAGCCTGCCGTGAAATCCGGGCGAAAAAAAAACCAGCCGGGCGGCTGGTTTTTTGTAGGTGGCGGAGGAGGTGACCGTTAAATTAAAGGAATATCACATTGATAAATAAGTAAATATTATTATTTATCTTGCAAAATGTGCCCCCACTTGTGCCCCCAAATTGGATTCCTTCGCGGGTTCAAATCCGTATCAGTAATTTCCGGAGGCTCGCCGGTTAAAGCATCAGTTGCATATT
>CALMIC010000301.1 GCA_937864065.1 uncultured Cellvibrionales bacterium
CAATACCTAGCTATTACCCCGACCCAAATTCCTCTGGATCTCGTTGACACCTAACACAGTTTATACGTCACCAATGACGTCGCGCCCCGCGCGCCCGCGGCTTGCAAAGATGCTCGGCCAGCGACACCGACCCGGCCAGCACCAGCAACACTAGCACCAGCGCGAAGAACGGATGGTAGAGGGCGAAGACAAGCAGGATGAGTTGCACCAGTGGCATGTGGGCTCCATGAAGGTGGCTGCCATGCCAGTCTACGGCCGGCCAGGCGCACCTGGTGAGCCTGCGCTCTCCTAGAATTCATCATGCAGCCTCCGGAAACGAAGGTGTGCCATGTCCCTACGCGCGCAAGCTCACCACCGGCCAGCCGTTCTGCTCGGCAAACGCTTGCAGCTGTTCATCCGGGTCCACGGCGACGGGGTTATCCACCCGCTGCAGCAGCGGCAGGTCATTGTGTGAGTCGCTGTAGAAAAAACTGCCGCGCAGCGATTCATGGTGTTGCGCCAGCCAGGCATTGAGGCGCTCCACCTTGCCTTCGCGATAGCACGGCACGCCGGCCACATCGCCGGTGTACATGCCGTTGCGCAATTCCGGCTCGGTGGCGAGCAGGGTGTCGATACCGAAGCGTTTCGCAATCGGCGCAGTGATGAAGGAATTGGTGGCGGTGATGATCATCAGGTGATGGCCCTGCGCGCGGTGGCTGTCCACCAGGGCCTGTGCCTTGGGCAGGATGATCGGCTCGATTTTCTCGCGCATGAATTCGGCATGCCAGCGCGCGAGTTCGCCCATCGGGTAGCCGGCCAGCGGTGCGAGCACGAAGCGTTGGTAGGCGTAGATATCCAGCGCGCCGCGGCAGTAGTCGGCGTAGAACGCATCGTTCTTAGCGCGGTAGTCGGCGCCGTTCACCATGCCCAGCTCGGCAATGAACTCGCCCCAGCTGTGGTCGGAATCGCCGCCGAGCAGTGTGTTGTCCAGGTCGAAAATCGCGAGCGTCATGGCGGGGTGTCCTCGAAGGCTTGCAGGGCAGGCGGCAGCGTGCCGATCCCGTTGATGCGAAAAGTCTTGCGCTTGCCGGTGTCGCCGCTGGCGAGCGCGATGTGTGAGCGCGGCACATCGAGCACATCGGCCAGGTAGCGGATCAGGTGGGTGTTGGCCTTGCCGTCTACCGGTGGCGCCGTGATGCGGATTTTCAGGCGTTCGTCCTGCACACCGCTGATCTCGTCGCGCGAGGCTTTCGGCTGCACCAGGCAGCGCAGCACCAGTGTGTCATCCTGCAGAGTGTAGAAAGCCATCGCGGTTCAGAACAGGCCGGGCACCAGCAGGCGTGGTGCGCCGAGCTGCGCCGCTGCATTCTCGATGAGTACGCGCGCCACATTCAGCAGCAGGAACACGAAAATCGGCGAGATGTCGATGCCGCCCATCGGCGGGATGATGCGCTGCACCGGTGCGCACAGCGGCCGCACCAGCTGGATCGCCAGCAGCGCCGCCGGCTGGCGTGTGTACGGTGCCACCCAGCTGATGACGATCATCGCGATCATGCAGGCGAAATAAATGTAGATCACCAGCGAGGCGAGGCCGAGCGCGCTCCACGCCAGCGCCGCGACGGGATTGAGCAGGCCGACAAACAGCCCGGAGAGGAACACGGTGGCGAATTGCGCCGCCAGTGCCAGCACGAGGCAGGCGAGGTCCAGGCCGAGCAGGCCGGGAATCACCCGCCGCAGCGGCAACAGCAGCGGGTTGGTGGCCTTGGCGACAAACTGCGACAGCGGGTTGTAGAAATCCGCGCGGGCGACCTGCAGCAGGAAGCGCAGCATCACCACGAGCACATAGAGGCCACCGAGGGTTTGCAGTATCAGGATGCCGATTTGCGAGAGAGGGTTCATCGTGATCAGCCCAGTTGTTCCGACAGTTCCTGTGAGCGCACGGCCGCAGCCTGCAGTGCGCCAGCGACGATGTCGCGCAGCCCGCTCTGTTCGAAGTGGGCGATCGCGCGTTCGGTGGTGCCACCCGGTGAAGTGACGCGGCGGCGCAGCTCGGCCGCATCCACATCGCTGGTCACGGCCATTTCGGCCGCGCCGAGCGCCGTCTGCAGCGTGAGCGCGCGCGCGGTCGCCGGGGACAGCCCGAGCTGCTCGCCGGCGGCGGTCATCGCCTCCATCAGCAGGAAGAAATAGGCCGGGCCACTGCCGGAGACGGCAGTGACGGCGTCAATCTGCGCCTCGCTGTCCAGCCACAGCGCAATGCCGACAGCCTGCAGGATGGCCTCGGCCTGGGCGCGCTGGGCCGGTGACACCTGCGCATTGGCATAGAGGCCAGAGGCGCCGCGCTGCACCAGCGCCGGGGTGTTCGGCATGCAGCGCACCACCGGCAGCTCGCCGCCGAGCCACTGGCACAGCGAGGCGATGCTGATGCCGGCGGCAATCGAGATCACCAGCGGCCGGCGGGCCTGCACGGCAGGTGCCAGCTCGGCCAGCACGGCCTTCATCACTTGCGGTTTTACGGCCAGCACCAGCACCTCGGCCTGCGCCACCACGGCAGCGTTATCCGCACAGGGCTGGATGCCGTGCTGCCCGGCCAGTGCCTGCAGCGCGGCGGTGTTGGGATCGGCGGCGAACAGGCGTTGCGGGCTGAAGCCCTGGGCGACGAGGCCGCCGATGAGGCTCGCGGCCATGTTGCCGGCGCCGATGAAGCCGATAGTGGGGTGGGTCATGTCTGGGTCTCCTGGAAGAGCGGCGATTATACGCGGGGGCCGAAGATGTCGGTGCCGACCCGCACGATGGTGCTGCCGGCCTCGATCGCGAGCTCCAGATCGGCCGACATGCCCATCGACAGCGTGTCGAGCGGCAGCGTTGGGTAGCGCTGCCTGAGGCCGGCGAGCAGGTCGGCCGTGCGGCGGAAGCTCGCCAGCGTGGCGGCCGGCGGCTGGCCAGCGCGGGGGATCACCATCAGCCCACGCACGGCCAGGCGGTCCATGCCGGCCAGGGCTGCCACCAGGCGGTCGAGCCCGGCCGGGTCGATGCCGGCCTTGCTGCCCTCGTCGTCGATATTGACCTCGATGCAGACATTGAGCGGCGGCAAGCCGGCCGGCCGCTGGGCCTGCAGGCGCTCGGCCAGTTTCAGGCGGTCCAGGCTGTGCAGCCAGTCGAAGCGCTCGGCCACCAGCCGGGTCTTGTTGGACTGCAGCGGGCCGATGAAATGCCAGACCAGCGGCAGGTGGGCGAGGGCGTCGAGCTTGGCCTGGGCCTCCTGGGCGTAGTTCTCCCCGAAATGCACCAGGCCGGCTGCATGCGCCTCGGCGATGGCGCTGGCCGGCCGGGTCTTGCTCACGGCCAACAAGGTGATCTCGCTCAGGTTCCTGCCGCTTTTGCCGGCTGCTTGTTGTATACGGTCGCGTACCTTGGCTATATTGGGGAGGATGGTTGTCATGGATGCTCGGTCGCGGGTCGGCTGCGGTGTCCGAAGTCTAAAAAAACACTACGGGTCTTTCTTCATGGATATCACTGAACTGCTGGCTTTCAGCGCCAAACAGGGCGCTTCCGACCTCCACTTGTCAGCGGGCTTGCCGCCGATGATCCGCGTCGACGGCGATGTGCGCCGCATCAACCTGCCCGCGCTGGAACACAAGCAGGTGCACGGCCTGATTTACGACATTATGAATGACAAGCAGCGCAAGGACTATGAAGAATTCTGGGAAACCGACTTCTCGTTCGAGGTGCCCGGTGTGGCGCGCTTCCGCGTTAACGCCTTCAACCAGAACCGCGGCGCCGGTGCCGTGTTCCGTACCATCCCGTCAAAAGTACTGACGATGGAAGAGCTGGGCATGGGCCAGGTGTTCAAGGACATCTCGCACACGCCGCGCGGCCTGATCCTCGTCACCGGCCCGACCGGTTCGGGCAAGTCGACCACACTGGCAGCGATGATCGACTACATCAACGACAACAAGTACGAACACATCCTCACTATCGAGGACCCGATCGAATTCGTGCACCAGAGCAAGAAATGCCTGGTGAACCAGCGCGAGGTGCACCGCGACACCCTCGGCTTCAACGAAGCACTGCGTTCAGCACTGCGGGAAGACCCGGACATCATCCTGGTCGGCGAGATGCGCGACCTGGAAACCATCCGTCTCGCACTGACTGCCGCAGAAACCGGCCACCTGGTGTTCGGCACGCTGCACACCACCTCGGCCGCCAAGACCATCGACCGCGTGGTGGACGTGTTCCCGGCGGAAGAAAAAGCGATGGTCCGTTCGATGCTGTCCGAATCGCTGCAGGCGGTTATCTCGCAGACGCTGCTGAAAAAGAGCGGCGGTGGCCGCGTGGCGGCGCACGAGATCATGCGCGGCACACCCGCTATCCGTAACCTGATCCGTGAGGACAAGATCGCGCAGATGTACTCGGCGATCCAGACCGGTGGCCAGATCGGCATGCAGACGCTGGACCAGTGCCTCTCCAACCTGGTCGCGAAAGGTGTCGTTACCCGCGATGTGGCCCGCGAGAAAGCCAAGATCCCGGAAAACTTCTGAGCGGGAGCCTGAGCCATGGATATCAGCAAGCTGCTGCAATTGATGGTAGACAAGGGTGCCTCCGACCTGTTCCTCACGGCCGGTGTCCCGCCCTCGGTGAAACTGCACGGCAAGGTGGTGCCAGTCACCAACACGCCACTGACACCGGAAAAGACGCGCGAGGTCGTCCTCGGCCTGATGAACGACAAGCAGCGCGAGGAGTTCCTGGAGAAACTCGAGCTAAACTTCGCCGTGTCGGCGCGTGGTATCGGCCGTTTCCGTGCCAATGCCTTCTACCAGCGCAACCTGATGGGCGCGGTGTTGCGTCGCATCGAAACCAACATCCCGCAACTGGATGACTTGCGCTTGCCGGAAAGCCTCAAGGAACTGGCGATGACCAAGCGCGGCCTGGTCATCTTCGTCGGCGCCACCGGCACCGGCAAGTCGACCTCGCTCGCAGCGATGATCGGCCACCGCAACCGCAATTCAAAGGGTCACATCATCACCATCGAGGACCCGATTGAATTCATCCACCAGCACCAGGGCTGTATCGTCACCCAGCGCGAGGTGGGTATTGATACCGAATCGTTCGAGATCGCCCTGAAGAACACCCTGCGTCAGGCGCCCGACGTCATCCTCATCGGCGAGGTGCGCTCGCGCGAGACGATGGACTACGCGATCGCGTTTGCTGAAACCGGCCACCTGTGTCTCTGTACCCTGCACGCAAACAACGCGAACCAGGCATTGGACCGTATCATCCACTTCTTCCCGGCGGACCGGCACAGCCAGCTGTGGATGGATCTGTCACTGAACCTGAAAGCGATTGTGGCGCAACAGCTGGTGCCAACGCCGGATGGGCAGGGCCGCCGTGCGGTCATCGAGGTGTTGATCAATACGCCGCTGGCGTCCGACATGATCCGCAAGGCCGAGGTGCATGGCCTGAAAGAGCTGATGAAAAAGTCGACCGAGCTGGGCATGCAGACCTTCGACCAGGCGCTGTACACCCTCTACGATGCCGGCGAGATCACCTACGAGGACGCTCTGCTGCACGCTGATGCACCGAACGACCTGCGCCTGATGATCAAGCTGGCGGCCGAGAACACCGGTGGTGGCAGTGCATTGGCCGGCCTCAGCATCGAGCAGACCGACGACGAGAAGAATACCGGCCTGATCCGTCGCCGCTGACCTTCCTTCTACACCCGCCCCCCGGTTTTTCCGGGGGGTGCCTGCGGAACTTTCCTGACAGCATTTGTCCTACGGGTACACTCGGTTATAAGGGTGTGCCAGTGATCCCCATCGCTTGCAACCCGGCCGGGTGTGACCATATAGACGACGGATAACCGTCAACGAGGAGTGCCATGAAACGTATAGCCCTATTCCTGATGACCAACCTGGCCGTGGTGCTGGTGCTGGGCATAGTCCTGAGCGTGTTGCAGTCCTACACCGGCCTAAACAGCAACAGCACGGCCGGCCTGCTGCTGCTGGCCTTCGTGTTCGGCATGGGCGGCTCGGTCATCTCGCTCGCCCTGTCGAAATGGATGGCCCTGCGCACGACCGGTGCCGTCGTGATCGAGCAGCCGCGCTCGCCGCTGGAGACCTGGCTGGTTGAAACCGTGCAGCGCCAGGCCAAGGCTGCCGGTATCGGCATGCCGGATGTGGCGATCTACGATTCGCCTGACGTCAATGCCTTCGCCACTGGTATGAACCGCAACAAGGCGCTGGTCGCCGTCTCCACCGGCCTGCTGAACCACATGAGCCGTGACGAGGCCGAAGCGGTGCTGGGCCATGAAGTGAGCCACATCGCCAACGGCGACATGGTGACGCTGACGCTGATCCAGGGTGTGGTGAACACCTTCGTCATCTTTCTGGCCCGCATGGTGGCCAGTGTGATCGGTGACCGCGAGCGCGGCGCCCTGGCTTACATTGCCACCGTGTTTGCGCTGGAAATGGTGTTCGGCATCATCGCCAGCACGATCGTGGCCTGGTTCTCGCGCCAGCGCGAATTCCGCGCCGATGCCGGCGGTGCCGCGCTCGCCGGTCGCGAGAAGATGATTGCCGCGCTGGAGCGCCTGAAGCTGTCGCACGAGAGCACACTGGAAGGCCAGCTCACCGCTTTCGGTATCAACGGCAAGAAATCACTGGCGGCCCTGTTCATGAGCCACCCGCCGCTGGAGAAACGCATCGAGGCACTGCGCAACAGCGCGAGCTTCTGATGGCCGTCACTGACAGTTGATCCTGTCCTGTCACCACCTTCTCACGGGCCTGCGGGCCCGTTTTTTTGCTGCGGCTTCAGTCCTCCAGCGGGTTGTGGTGGTTCATCGCCATCCGTTCGACAATCTGGCGGAATGCCACCGGATAAAGTTTGTCGAGCTGTGCGGCACGGGACAGCAGCACCTTCTGTGAAAACCCTTCGCCATCGCCTGCAGCCGGTTTCAGGGCAAACACGACCTTGTTGGTGCAGGCTTCGGCCTTGACGACGATGACATGGTCGCTGCCGAACACACGCTGCATGCGTTTGATGAAGCCGGCATGTTGCTTGGCATTTTCCGACAGGTTCACAGCCATCACGCCGCCGGCCGCCAGCGCCGCGTGGCAGTCGCGGTAGAACGTTTCCGTGCAGAGGGTGGGCGCCTGGCCGCCGACGTCGAAACCGTCGACGATAATCACATCCTGCTGGCGGCGCAGGGCGGCGATGTAATCCGCGCCATCGGCACAGTGCACGGCAAAGCGCTGGTCGTCTGCCGGCACGCGGAACGTGTCGCGCAGTGCAATGACATCCGGATTGATTTCCACCACGTCGATACGCATGGCCGGAAAGTGGCGGTAGCACCAGGTTGGCAACGCGCCGCCGCCGAGGCCGATCATTGTCACCTGTTGTGGCTGCGGCACGAACAGCAGGAAACCGAGCAGTGTACGCGTGTAGCCGAGCAGCAGGCGGTCGGGCTCGTCGGGGTTGAGCTGGCTCTGGATGCTGGTCGGACCGAACTGCAGGATCAGTTCGTTGCCGTCGCGCTCGACGTAGGGTTTGCCGGCGAGGAAAGCGGCGCGGAGAGAATCAAGGTTCATCAGTCGGCAGTAAGCCACTGCACCACATCGGCCTGGGTGGGAATCTTTCCCTGGCAGACCACTTTTTCGTTTACCACCATTGCTGGTGTGGACAGGATGTCATAAGACAGCATGTCGGTATGGTTGGTGACCTTGATGAAGTCGGCTTGTATGTTGGCCGAGTCGGCTGCAGCGCGCGCTACAGCTTCCAGTTTCTTGCAGTTGGCACAGCCTGAACCGAGAATTTTTACCGTCAACATGCCTGATCCTCACTGGATGACAACGCCAACATTATCAACCCAGCTGCCGAACAGCAAACCGGCGACAACGCTGAAAACCGCAACCAGCCCGACGTAGGACAAGGCCTTCCTGCGGCCGATCACGGCCGAAATCATCAGGATGCTCTGCAGGCTCAGTTCCGGGTCAGCCATCAGGTAGGCGAGCAAGGGGCCGGGATGCATGCCGAGTTCGAGGAACATTTTTGCCACCGGCACTTCCACCAGCGTGGGGAAGTACATGAAGACGCCGAAGAAAACCGCGGTGAGGTTGCCCTGCAAATTGTTCTGGCCGGCCAGTGCCTCGATCCATGCCGGCTGGATGATCGCCCGCGCCATGCCAACCACGAATACGCCGGCCACCAGCAACAGGAATATCTGTTTGACGAAGCGCCACGCTTCCCACAACCAGGCTTGCCAGTCTTCCGCCGTGAGTTGCCTGGCGAAATAGATGACGGCCAGCATGGACGCTGCTTCTGCCAGCACGCGTCCGGTCAGGCCGATCACCAGGCCACTGCTGTCTGCTTTCACTGACAGGGTGGCAAAGAGCAGTGTCAGCGCAGTGAGCGCCAGTGTGAGCCAGGTCCAGCGGTTGGCGCCTTCGATGATGTTTTCCATGCCCTTCCAGGCGGTGATGCCGATCGCAAACAGCAGGGCGATCAACATGGAACCCTGGACGCTAACCCCTTCCTCGCCTTTGCTGGCGTCGAACGGCACCCACGCGAACAGCTGCGCCTGCCAGGCATCGGCGAATGACAGCGGCAAGGTGAACTGGAACAGCACCGCGGACAACACACTCACTTTCAGTGTGCCGGCAATCAGCAACGTGACGAGTGACAGCAGTACGCCAGTCGCTGCAGCACCGATCACGGCTTTTTCGGCAAACATCGCGTCGGTATTGGCATCATGTTGCGCGTCATCCTTGTAAAACAGCATCGCCATGATCATGCCGATGCCGATGCCGAACAGCAGGCACAGCAGGAAACGCGCTGCAGCAAACTCGGGCCCCAGTACGCTGCCGGTGTAGGCGAGCGCCAGGATGTTGCCGGCGGGGGCGAAGAACAGGAAAGTCATCGCCGGGCCAATGCCGGCGCCCTTGCGATAGACGCCGGCAAACAGCGGCACGATGGTGCAGGAGCACACGGCAATCAGTGAGCCGGCGGCGGCAGCAGCCGGATACGAAATATAGCGCGGGGTGTGGCGCCCCAGCCAGCGTGTGATACTCGCTTTCGGGATCAGCGCAACCATCGCCCCGGCAATAAAGAAAGCGGGCAGCAGGCATAGCAACACATGGGCGGCCAGATAGGCGGCGAGGTTACCAGCACCACTTTCTATAACCCGGATGAATGTTTCCATGCGAAGCCTCTTTTTCGTCTTTATATCATCAAATGGAACGCTGGTTTACGCGCTTCGATAATTCTTCCGCGCTTTCCTTGCGTTCGGAATAACGGTCGACCAGATAGTCGCTGCGGTCGCGCACTAACAGGGTAAATTTCACCAGCTCTTCCATCACATCAACAATCCGGTCGTAGTAGGCCGAAGGTTTCATGCGGTCATTGTCGTCAAATTCCAAAAACGCCTTGGCAACGGATGACTGGTTGGGAATGGTCAACATGCGCATCCAGCGGCCCAGCACGCGCAGCTGGTTCACGGCGTTGAACGATTGCGAGCCGCCGCATACTTGCATCACGGCGAGTGTTTTACCCTGGGTCGGGCGCACAGCGCCGAGTGCCAGCGGAATCCAGTCGATCTGTGCTTTCATGATCCCCGTCATGGCGCCGTGGCGTTCCGGGGAACACCACACCTGCCCTTCGGACCACTGCACCAGTTCGCGCAATTCCTGTACTTTCGGGTGATCGGCCGGTGCGTCATCCGGCAGTGGCAAACCCGATGGATTGAAGATACGTGTGTCAGCGCCGAATGCTTGCAGGATACGGGCACTTTCCTGCACGACAAGACGGCTGAACGAGCGTTCGCGCACTGAGCCATACAGCAGCAGGATGCGGGGTGGGTGGGTCGAGGCTGTTGCCGCAAAAATTTTCCGGGTGTCCGGTATGTCGATCAGTTCAGGCTGGATATTCGGTAATTCACTGAAATCATGGCTCATGCGTGTTTCCTCGCGCTGCCTTGCTCATACCAGCCCTTGCTGGCATTCACCACATTCACTACGGCCAGCATGACTGGCACCTCGATCAGCACGCCGACGACGGTGGCCAGTGCGGCACCGGATTCAAACCCGAAGATGGAAATCGCAGCAGCGACGGCGAGTTCGAAAAAATTCGACGCCCCGATCAGGGCAGAGGGGCAGGCCACGTTGTGTGCTTCGCCGACAGTGCGGTTCAGCCAGTAGGCCAATGCTGAATTGAAAACCACCTGGATCAGGATCGGCACGGCCAGTAATGCAATCACCAGCGGCTGTTGGATGATGGCTTCACCCTGGAAGGCAAACAGCAGCACCAGCGTGGCGAGCAGCGCGGCGATAGACCAGGGGCCGATCTTGTCCATCACCGCGTCAAACGAGGCCTGGCCATTCGCGAGCAGTTGCTTGCGCAAGGCTTGCGCGATGATGACGGGAATCACGATATAAAGAATGACTGAAGTCAGCAGGGTGTCCCATGGCACGGTGATACTGGACATGCCGAGCAGGAAAGCGACGATCGGTGCAAAAGCGAACACCATGATCGTGTCGTTGATCGCAACCTGTGACAGCGTGAACAGCGGGTGGCCGTTGGTGAGCTTGCTCCAGACAAACACCATCGCCGTGCACGGTGCGGCGGCCAGCAGGATCAGGCCGGCGATGTAGCTGTCGATCTGCTCAGCTGGCAGCAGCGGTGCGAACAGTTCGCGGATGAATAGCCAGCCGAGAAAGGCCATCGAGAACGGTTTCACCAGCCAGTTGACGAACAGCGTCACGCCGATGCCGCGCACATGCTGGCGCATTTCTGCCAGCGCGCCGAAATCCACTTTCATCAGCATCGGGATGATCATTACCCAGATCAGCAGGCCGACCGGCAGGTTGACGTTGGCGTATTCCATGGCGCCCACCGCCTGGCTAACACCCGGCAATAACTTGCCCACAGCAATGCCGGCGACGATACAGAAAAAAACCCACGCGGTGAGATGGCGTTCAAAAAAACTCATGTCACTTGCTCCGCGATGCGATCCATGGCGGTTTTCAGTTGCTCAGGATTTTTCCCCAGCTGTTCCAGCGGCAATGCCAGAAATGCCTCGATGCGCTTGCGCAAAATGGTGTAAGCCATCATGAATGCCGCATCGATTTCTGCATCGGTGCCGGTGGCATGGGCGGGATCGTCCACCCCCCAGTGCGTGCGCAGCACATTGCCGAGGTAGGCAGGGCAGGTTTCGCCAGCAGCACTGCCGCAGACGGTGATGACGATATCCGGTGTCACCGGCAAATCGTCCCAGGACTTGCTGTGATAACTCGCGGTACTGATACCTTCGCGCGCCAGCAAGGCCAGCGAGCGCGGGTGCACGTAACCGGCCGGTTGGCTGCCTGCACTCACGGCGTGCCAGCCGGGCGGTGCCAGGTGGTTGAAAGTGGCTTCAGCGAGGATGGACCGGCACGAGTTGCCGGTGCAAAGGAACAGCACATTCATGGTCTTGGCTCGCAAGTAGGGTTAATGCAGGAAGGCTGTGAAGGCAGGGCACAGGCCGCTGGCTGGCCGTTGCAGCACTCGGCAGTCAGGTAGCTGACCAGCTCGCCCATCACTGCCATGTTGGCGCGGTAGCGCTGGTACCGCCCCTGTGGTTCCACACTCAGGAGGCCGGCCTGCACCAATGCCTTCAGGTGAAAGGAAGCATTGTTCGGCGCCAGTGACATGGCGGCAGCGATATCGCCGGCGACCAGCCCGGTGGGACCGGCTTTCACCAGCAGGCGGAAGATGTCGAGGCGGGTGCCAGAGGCCAGGGCTTCGAAGATCGGGATGGCAGTCATGGTATCCATGGCTCAATATTACAAGAAGTATTGAAATATTGGTATTGGCGGGCTGGTCTGGTGGAAAACCTCCCCCGGCTAGGCAGTTGCCGAAAATTGGGTTTGTTATTCCAATCAATGCCCCTATTTTGTGAACTCGATCACAGAAAGGAGATTGTCATGCGAATCGATACCTACATGGTTGGCGGCGCCCTGTCCGTCCTCGCCCTGCTGGCAATGCCCTTCAACAGCAACGCCATGGTGGCGGAAGTGCTGTTCAGTGCCGTGCTGGCCGGTCTCGCGCTGATTGCGCTGGACAGCTGGGTCAACCCGTTGCTGGTCCGCTTCTACACCTGGTCGTCCGTCCGCGCCGAGCGCCGGGCCGCCTGCCGGAAGAAGGCAGCGCTGAAGGAAAAAACCGTCTGAGGACACTGCGCCCGGCATGACCCAGCGCAAGGCCTGCGCCCGGCCAGCTGCTTCAATGGCGGCAGGCCAGCTAGCAGGGAGATGGAATCATGCAGCAGGTCTTCAAGAAAATGGCCGGCACGTCGGCGGTGTTCGTCGCCGCTGACCACGCCGGCCCCTCACCGGTCGAGCGCGATGGCCTGAGCTGGACGGCGCAGGAGCTTGGCCTTGATACCTGTCCCCGCCGGCTGCGCTGGCGCGAACCGATGGATAGCAGCCTCGCCCTCGAGGGGCTGGAAGAATACGATCCCCCGCAGCAGGGCGATGCCCGCTACGTCAGCAAATTGCATTCCGCCTTTGTGTTTGTCGACAAGATCCGCGGCTGGGTGGAGATTACTGCTTTCGGCTGAACAGTCATGACGGTTTGCTGACAGGAATGTCACCAAACCATCATGCGACTGTCATGGCTGCCTTCTAGTGTGGCGACTCCTGTCCACACCCGAGAGGGAAGCCGCGATGAAAATCAATGCCGCCAGAAAATCACTGACCACCGCCATTGCCGCCGCCATGCTGACCGGCACCAGCCTGCCGCAAGCCGCCGAAGCCCCGGCCTCTGCCGAGGAATGGTATGCACAGGGCCAGGAAGACCTGCTCGTGCAGCGCAAGGCCAAGACGAATAACCGCAAGGCGAAAAATGTGATCCTGTTTGTCGGTGATGGCATGGGCGTGTCCACGGTTACCGCAGCACGCATCCTCGAGGGGCAGATGAATGCCGGCGATGGCGAGATCAATCGCCTCAGCTTTGAAAAATTCCAGCATCTCGCGCACTCGGTCACGGCCAGTGCCAACCAGCAGACGTCAGATTCGGCACCGACTGCCACCGCGATGGTAGCCGGCATCAAGACCAATGACGGGGCCATCTCGGTTGACCAGACCATCAACCGCACTGAACCGGATGCTGCAGTCACTGCGTCAAAAAGCGTGAAGACAATCCTCGAAATCGCCGAAGAAAAAGGGATGTCTACTGGTGTGGTATCGACTGCGCGTATCACACACGCTACACCGGCAGTGAACTATGCACATATATCCAACCGCGACTGGGAGGCGGACAGCAACCTGCCGGCTGGCGCGACGGTGAAAGACATTGCGCGCCAACTGGTCGAATTTCCATTTGGTGATGGCCTCGAAGTGGCGCTCGGCGGTGGTCGCAGCTATTTCATGCCGAACACAATGAGCGACCCGGAGAACACATCGCTGAAAGGCCGGCGCAAGGATGGTCGCGACCTGACTGCAGAATGGGTATCGAATTACCCGCAATCCGCTTTCGTCTATGACCAGGCCGGATTCGATGCTGTCGACACCGAAAACACCCAACACCTGCTTGGCCTGTTCGAGCGCTCACACATGCGTTACGAGGCTGATCGCGCCACTGACGTGGCCGGTGAGCCTTCGCTAACCGAAATGACAGAAAAAGCTATAGAGGTTCTTAACAATAACAAGAAAGGTTTTTACCTGATGGTGGAAGCTGGTCGTATCGACCATGCGCACCATGCCGGTAATGCCTACCGCGCGCTGACGGACACAATCGAGTTGTCCAATGCCGTGCGCAAGGCCATGGAAATGACCAACCCGAAAGACACGCTGATCATTGTCACCGCCGACCACAGCCATGTGTTCACCATCGCCGGCTACCCGTCCCGCGGCAACCCGATTCTGGGCAAGGCAGCCATCAATGGCACGCCGTTGACCGATTCGCTGGGCCTGCCGTACACAACGGTGTCCTATGCCAACGGGCCGGGCTGGACCGGTGGCACGCAGCGCAAGGAGTTTGACGGAGCGACGGAGGGCACCGTTGCTGCCACCTATACCGGCAGCGCCTTGCGCCCCGACCTGACGAATGTCGACACCACCGTGCCTGCGTACATGCAGGAAGCGACCGTGCCGATGGGATCGGAAACCCACGCAGGTGAAGACGTGGCAATCTACGCCCAGGGACCGCGCGCGCAGCTGTTCAAGGGCACGCGTGAGCAGCACTACATCTTCCACGTGATGGCCAATGCACTCGGCTTCGACAAGTAAGGCGGGCCATGCAATGAAAAAAGCAGTTGTTTATTTGCTGCTGACACTGGTAACCGTGCTGGCAGGTTGTGCCAGCACGCGTCCGGTGCCGGTTCTGGATCTCGCCGCAGATACGGTGCCGGTGGCGGCCGAATTCGTTACGGTTCGCGAGCAGGCTGATCACAGCCATGATCACGCAGGCCATGGCCGGGATGAAAGCAAGGAAGTGCGCTGGCACATGTTCCGCAGCACCAACCGCATCGATATTGACAATGTCACGGTGAACACCGGGGAAACCTGGTTGCGTGACGGCAAGCTGCTGGTGATGCGGCAACTGTTCCATGAAGATCGCAAAGGCATTGAATACCTGGCCGATGATTTTGCAGTGTTGGGAATGCAGCCATCATGGCAGCGGCAGGCCATGCTGATCGACCCGGCAGTGCTGCAAGCCCTGCAAGAGACCGGCAGCAGCTGGCAAGACGGCAATCCGCTGCGTCATTACCGCGGCGATGTCGATGGGCAGCGCTTTGAGGTGATGTGGCGGGTAGACGTGAACCTTCCGTACTCACTGGTGCGCGAACGTGATGGCCAGCGTGAAACCACCCGGCTGTTGGCGGTGCATCCGCTGGCCCAGTCGCCGTGGAAATACGAAAACGGTGATGGATACGAGCTGATTGACTACGCGGACCTTGGTGACCGCGAGCGTGATCCGTTTGTGCTCAAGATCCAGTCGCAGTTGCCGGGCGGTGACATGCATCACCATTGAAGTGGCGTCCTCCGCGTGTTGTGCCGGTATACTCGTGGTTAACACCGGCAACGATAAGCGGCTCGATGCAATCACCCGAACAACCGACAGGCCTGACCGCCGCTGCCGCCGCTGCGCGGCTGGCACAGGACGGCCCCAATGCCTTGCCAGCGCCGCAACAGCGCACCTGGCTGCGCATCCTGCGCGACACCTTGCGCGAACCGATGTTCCTGTTGTTGTTCGGCGCGGGGGCGTTGTACCTCGCGCTGGGTGACCTGCAGGAAGGCATCGCGCTGTTTGGTTTCGTGTTGGCAACCGTTGGCCTGACGCTGTACCAGGAAGGGCGCACCGAGAAAGCGATCCAGGCCTTGCGTGAGCTGGCCAGCCCGCGGGCACTGGTGCTGCGCGACGGCCAGGCGGTGCGCATCGCCGGACGCGAGGTGGTGGTCGGCGATGTGTTGCTGCTGGCGGAAGGGGATAGGGTGCCGGCCGATGCAGTGTTGTTGTCGGCCAATGAGCTGCAAGCTGACGAATCGCTGCTGACGGGCGAATCGCTGCCTGTCGACAAGCTGGCTGGAGACGTTACCACGGCGCAAGCAGTGCCAGGGGCCGAAGGCCAGTCGTATGTCTACGCCGGCACGCTGCTGGTGCGCGGGCAAGGTGTGGCTCAGGTGACGGCGACCGGTGTGCGTAGCGCGATGGGTCGCATTGGCAGCGCACTGGAAACCATCGGCGAATCGCGCCCCCCGCTGCAACAGCAGACAACCGGATTGGTGCGCAGGCTGGCCCTGCTGGCGGTGTTGCTCAGTGCGGCGCTGGTGGTGCTGTATGTGGGCTTGCGCGGCGAGTGGGTCGAGGCACTGCTGGCCGGTATCGCCTTGGCCATGGCGATGTTGCCGGAAGAATATGCCGTGGTGCTGACTGTTTTTCCAGCGCTGGGTGCCTGGCGCCTGTCGCGGCAGCGCGTGCTGACACGCCGTATCGCCGCGATCGAGACACTCGGTGCGACGTCGGTGTTGTGCACCGACAAGACCGGTACGCTGACGGAAAACCGCATGACTGTGGCGCAATTGCACAACGGCACCGGGATGCACCGCGTTGACTACCACGACAACGCGGCGTCACTGCCTGAACCATTTCACGCTCTGGTCGAGTACGCGATCCTTGCGAGCGAAAACAATGCGATCGACCCGATGGAACAGGCATTTCATCGCCTGGGCAAACATTTCCTCGCGGAGACAGAACATCTGCACAGCAACTGGCAGCTCGTGCACGAGTACGGCCTGTCACCGGTCTTGCGTGCGATGGCGCATGTCTGGCAGGCGGTCGATAGTGAAGACTATGTCGTGGCCGCCAAGGGTGCCCCCGAGGCGATTATCGATCTCTGTCATCTTGAAAGTGCAGAGGCTGGCCGGATTGCCGCAGCGGTCAATGGCATGGCGGCGGACGGCCTGCGCGTGCTGGCTGTGGCGCAGGCGCGTTTTCGTGGTGATGCATGGCCGCAACAACAGCATGATTTCGACTTCCGCTTCGTCGGCCTGCTCGGGCTGGATGATCCGCTGCGCAGCGAGATTCCGGCAGCGGTTGCCGAATGCCGCAGTGCCGGTATCCGCGTGCTGATGATCACCGGCGATTACCCGGCCACCGCCCGTACCATCGCGCAGCGTGCTGGGTTGCCGGCTGGTGACGTGCTGACAGGCGACCAGCTGGCGACACTCGATGACAAGCAGTTGCAACAGCGCTTGCGCACCGTGCAGGTGTGCGCCCGCATTGCGCCGGAGCAGAAGTTGCACATCGTGCAGGCGCTGAAAGCCGATGGCGAAATCGTGGCGATGACCGGCGATGGTGTGAACGACGCGCCCGCGCTGAAAGCTGCGCATGTCGGTGTGGCGATGGGCCAGCGCGGCAGCGATGTGGCGCGCGAGGCATCGTCGCTGGTATTGCTGGACGACAACTTTGCCTCGATCGTGCGCGCGGTGACGCTGGGCCGGCGCATATTCGACAACCTGCAGAAGTCGATGTCGTACACCCTGTCCGTGCATGTGCCGATTGCTGGCATGGCACTGTTGCCGGTGCTGTTCGGTTTGCCGGGTTTTCTGTTGCCGATGCACATCGCTTTTCTCGAGCTGGTGCTGGACCCTGCCTGTTCGCTGGCGTTCGAGAACGAGCCGGCAGAAGATGACCTGATGCAGCGCCCACCGCGCGCGATTGATGCGCCATTGTTCGGTGGTGAGACCTTGCGCGCGGCGCTGCTGCAGGGCGCGGTGGTACTGCTGGCTGTGTTGGCAGCTTACGCCTGGGGTGTGCATAACATGCCAGCAGAAGTGGCGCGGGCTTTCGGTTTTGCGCTGTTGGTGTTGAGCAATGTGCTACTGATTTTTTCCCACTCTGCGCAGCGCAAGTCGCTGCTGGCATCGCTGGCCAGTGTGACGCCGATGGTAGCGGCAGTCGCCAGTGGAACCTGTGCCTTGCTGTTACTGGCGCTGTACCTGCCATTGCCGGCGCGCCTGCTCGGCTTTGCGTTCCTGCCGCCGCCGCTGTTGCTGGCGGCCGCTGTCATCGCGCTGCTTGCTGTTGCTGCGTCCGGTCTGGTGAGGCGCTTGCGCTGAGCCAGCCGCTCACGCGCGCGAACCGAGCCACGCTCCCGCGGAAGTCAGCAGCAAACCGGTCACCAGCAGCCACGAAAACGGTTCGCCCAACACCAGCACTGCGCCGAGGCCGGCGACGGCGGGCACGGTCGCCATTACCGCACCCAGCCGTGCGGGGCCAAGCCTGGCCATTGCCTGCATGAAGGTCAGCATCGCGACGATCACCACCAGTACGCCATGGAAAACACCTTGCACGATCAGCGTCGTCCACGAGGCATCCGGCAACCCTTTCGGCAACAGCAGTGCATACACCGGCAGGTACAGCAGCGCAGACAGCAGCGCGACACCGATCGTGATATCCCACGGCCTGAACGCCCAGCGTTTTACCAGCACGGTGTACAAGGCCCACAACGCCGACGCAGTGACCAGCAGCAAGTCGCCCGGCCAGCTGTCTTGCAAGCCGGCGAGGCTGTAGCGCGCCAGACACAACACGCCGAGCCCGATCACACCGAGTGCCAGCCAGCGCGCGCGGCTGGGGATTTCATGCAGCACGGCCCACGCCATCAGCGTGACAAAGAACGGCAGGATGCCGGATAACAGCACGGCACCATGCGAAGCGGGAGAAAACCGGAACGCGGAATACACGCACAGTGCATAGCCGATGCCGCCACTGGCCACCAGCGCCAGCATGCGCCGGTTGAACAGCGGCACCCGGTGCCAGAACAGCCACGCCGGCAGCAGGAAAATCGCCGCTACGCCGAAGCGAAGCGCGGTCAGGTCATAACCGTTCAGGCCATGGTGGCCGGCGAGGCGCGCCAGCAAGACAAAACCGGCCCAGACAGCGACAGTCGCTGCGCCGTACAGATAGCCGCTGTTCATGATCCCGGCGTCGCGCGGCGATAGATGACGTGATAGACCATGCCGACCAGCACGCCGCCACCGAGCAGGTTGCCGAGAATCACCGGCACGATGTTGTGCAGGAAGCCGGCGATGCTGATCGCGTCATAGCCGGCAACACCGCCGTGCAGCTTGATCATCCACGCAAGCGGGATGAAATAGAAATTCGCCACGCTGTGTTCGAGCCCGGCCGCGACAAATGCCGAAATCGGGAACACGATGGCCACGGCCTTGTCTGTCACGCTGCGCCCTGCCATCGCCATCCACACCGCGAGGCAGACCAGCACGTTGCACAGCGCGCCGCGCAATAGCGCCTGCAGGAAAGGCAGCTGGCATTTGGCATTGGCAATGTTCAGGTATTGCTCGGCAATATGGCCGTCGTTCATTGCCGTATGGCCCGAAAGGAACACCAACAGCGCCAGGCCAGCCGCACCGACAAAATTGGAGCAGCAGACGATCACCCAGTTGCGCAGCAGTTCGCGCGTGGTGATGCGCCCGTCGGCCCAGGCCATCGCCAGCAAGTTGTTGCCGGTGAACAGTTCCGCGCCGGCGACAATCACCAGCAGCAGGCCGAGTGAGAACACCAGGCCGCCCAGCACGCGGCTGGCAGCAAAAGGCAACGAGGCATCGGAAGTGACGACGGTGAAATACAGTGAGCCCCAGCCAATGAACGCACCGGCCAGCAATCCCAGCATCGCCATCGACAGGAAGGGCAGACGGGCTTTCTTGACGCCGACGCTCTCGATTTTCTCGGCAATCTCGGCGGGAGAATAGGCGTCGGAACCGAACAGGGCGGGCATGGTTTTTCTCCGGCGGGCAGGCTTGTCAAATGGCGGCGCGTGGCTATAGTGCCGCACTATATAACACGCAGGTAAAACCGTAACACGGAGGTCACGACGTCATGTTCGCATGGAAGATGCAATCCCTGGTCTGGTTGTTTCTCCCAGAAAGCCGGGATATCAATTTTTCGCTGTTGTTGCTGGCCCTGTTGTTGGGGTTTTGCGCATTGCTGTTTGCGGCGGGAAGGTGGCTGCGGCGCCCAGGCTGGTCGCGTAGCGCGCTAGTGCTGGGCTTCGCCGTGCTGTGCATATCGGCGGTGATGTATCTGATGCGCCCTCACTGGCTGGAAGTGGCGATGCGGCCGGTGGTGCCGATGCCTGCGCTGTCGCCGTTGCAGTGGCAGCAGCCCGCGCCGGGGCTGGAAACGGCAGAGACTGTCCTCAGTGTCGACGGTGTTGCCGTCGACCGCATGGTGCTGGTGCGGCTAGACCCGCAGCAATACCGGCTTTCTGTGCACTGGGATCCTGCCGGCAGCAAGACAGCCGAGCAGTGGCAGGCGGCGCTGGGCGCCGCCGTGGTCGTCAATGGCAGTTATTTTGCACAGGATTTCACCCCGCTGACGCCCTTGCGCCACGCCGGTGAACACTACGGGCCGCTGCAATATTCCTCGGACCATGGTGCGCTGGTGCTCAACGGCCTGCAGCCGGCCATCATCGACCTGAAAGGCCGCGATGTCGACGCGGCGATTGCGCCGTTTGCCGACGCTATGGTCTCCTACCCCTTGCTCATTGATGCCGATGGCAGGAATCGCGCCACCGAGAGCCGGCACTGGCTGGCGGCGCGCAATTTTGTAGCGCTCGATCGGGCGGGCAGGGTGATCCTCGGTTCGACCGAAACCGGCTTCTTCACGATTTACCGCCTCGGTGAATTCTTGCGCCAGGCGCCGCTTGATCTCCAGTTGGCACTGAACCTCGATGGCGGGCCGCTGGTCAGCCAGGTCGTCAAGGCAGGCACCTTCGAACGCCGTTTCCACGGCACGGCGGAGATCAGCAATGGCCATGACATCCTGCGGGTATTCTGGCATCCGCTGTTCAAGACGCACTGGACCCTGCCGATTGTGCTGGCGGCAGTGCCAGTGCAGCGCTGAAGCTGTCAGGTGTCTCGCCCGGCGCAGGACTTGTCCTTGTCACCGCAACCCTGGCAGCCGCCACAGCCCGGCTGGCGCCGGAACAGGTAGCGCCGCAGCACGAACAATAGCGCGAGGAGTACGCAAATGCCGACAATCAGTTCCTGCCACATCGCGCTCACCTCACAGCAACCATAAGGCGATCCGGTAGACCAGCCACGCTGCCGCATAGGCGAGCGCAAACAGGTAGCCGGTGAAGAAAGCTGTGGCAGCCAGCGAGTTGGTTTCGCGCCGAACCACGGCAATGGTCGAGATGCACTGCGGCGCGTAGACAAACCACGCGAGGTAGGCGAGCGCCACAGGCAGGCTCCAGTCTGTGGCGAGCAGTGTGCCCAGAGTCGCATCCAGCTGCTCGCCGCCCACGGCATAGACCGTGGCGAGCGCGCTGACGGCCACCTCGCGCGCCGCCATCGCCGGTATCAGCGCAATACACATCTGCCAGTTGAAACCGAGCGGTCCAAACAGGGGTTGCATCCAGTGGCCGAGCTGGCCGGCATAGCTGTATTCAATGGCGGCGCGCGTGGCATCCACCGGCGCTGCCGGGTAACTGGCAAGGAACCATAGCAGCACGGACAGCGCTAGGATGATGGTTCCGACACGGTAGACAAAGATCATCGTGCGTTCTCGCAAACCGAGGTACACGTGGTAAGGCATGGGCCAGCGGTAGCTCGGCAATTCCAGCAACAGCGGGAATTCCTCGCGCGCAGCACGCCGGCGCAGCATGAAGGCGACCACGGCGGCACTGACGATGCCGGCGATATACAGCGCGAATAGTGTCAGCCCTTGCAGGTTCAGGAAACCGAGAATAGTGCGGCGAGGGATAAAGGCCGCAATGATCAGGGCATACACCGGCAATCGCGCCGAGCAGGTCATCAGCGGCGCCGTCATGATCGTGATGAAGCGTTCGCGCGGGTCCTGGATGGTGCGTGTCGCCATCACGCCGGGGACTGCGCAGGCAAAACTTGACAGCATCGGGATGAAGGAGCGGCCGGACAGGCCGACCGCACGCATCGGTCGGTCAAGCAGGAAAGCGGCGCGCGGCAGGTAGCCGCTGTCTTCCAGCACCAGGATGAACAGAAAGAGGAAAATGATCTGCGGCAGGAACACCAGCACGCCGCCGGTGCCGGCGATAACGCCGTTGACGAGGAAATCCTTCAGGATGCCTGCGGGCAAATGGCTGCCAAGCCAGTCGCCAGCCAGTGTGACGCCGGCATCAATCACATCCACCAGTGGTGCGGCCCAGGCAAACACGGCCTGGAACGTCAACAGCAGCACGCTGAGCAGCACCAGCCAACCCAGCAGGGGATGCATGACGATGCTGTCGAGCGTGTCTTGCCACGCCGGGGCGCTGGCCGGTTGTGTGACGAAATCGCGCAACAGGTTCTCGATCCGGCTGTACAGCGCCTCGACCGATTCCTCACGCGCCAGTTGGTCGCTGCGCATCGGCGTGGCCGGTGACGGTGGCGCACTGGCAAAACGCTGCAGTTCAGCCAGCACCTCATCGACCCCGCCGCGCTGGATCGCTACGCTTTCCACTACCGGCAGGCCGATGGCGCGCGCCAGGCCGGCATCGTCAATGGTGATGCCGCGCTGGCGGGCCGCATCCATCTGGTTCAGCACCAGCAGCATCGGCCGCTGCAATGCTTTCAGTTCCAGTACCAGCCGCAGGCCGAGCCGCAGGTTGGTGGCATCGACCACGGCGACCAGCACATCCGGCACAGCTTCGCCGACAAACTGGCCGAGGATGATATCGCGGGCGACCTGTTCGTCGGGGGAGGTCACATGCAGGCTGTAGGTGCCGGGCAGGTCGACCAGCTCGGCGCGCCGGCCCAGCCCGGCAATCTCGCCCGCCCGCCGCTCGACAGTGACGCCGGGATAGTTGGCCACCTTGGCGCGGGCGCCGGTCAGGCGGTTGAACAGCGAGGTCTTGCCGCAGTTCGGGTTGCCGACCAGCGCGAACCGGATCGGTGTGTTCATGCGTCCACCGGTTGCACGAGCACCTTGGCGGCCTCCGTGCTGCGCAGGGCGAACTTGGTGCCGTTGACCTGCACGGCCAGCGGGTCGCGGCCCAGCAGGCCGAAGCCGATCACGGTCACCCGATTACCGGGCAGGAATCCCAGCTCCTTCAGCCGCATCGTGACCGGGCCGTCCTGTGCACCGAAGCGCGGCTGCGGCAGCAGGGTCACGATCTGGAAGCAGCGGCGCTTGTCGCACTGGTCCAGTGTCAGGGTCTCGGTGGCGGGCATGGCGGCATGGATGAGATCGATTATCGCCAATGATAGGGGATTGCCGGCGCTGCCGTCCAAGAATCCGCTTGCTGCAGGGTTGATGCAGCGCAACAGCAAACCGACTAACATTCCAGTCATGGCCAAACAGCTTTTGCAGGCAAGACGATGTCGCACTACACCACCGGTCGCCAGTTGAGCGGCCTGGACCATGCCCTGATGACAGCAGACCGCGCCCTGCGCACGCTGACCGGCAACACGCAACCCGCCCTGCGCCAGTCGCCGGCGCGGGCGGAGCCGGAGTGTTCGCTCACGGCCGACGAGCGCAAGCTGTCCCGCGGCCTGATGCGCGTCAACCACACCGGCGAGGTGTGCGCCCAGGCCTTGTACCAGGGCCAGGCGCTGACGGCCCGCTTGCCGGAGGTGCGCGCCGAAATGGAGCGCGCTGCCGACGAGGAAATCGATCATCTCGCCTGGTGCGAGGAGCGCGTGAAACAACTGGGTGGCCATCTGTCGCTGCTGAACCCGTTGTGGTACGGCATGTCTTTCGGCCTGGGAGCAGCCGCCGGGCTGGTGGGTGACAAGGTCAGTCTCGGTTTTGTGTCCGCGATTGAAGACCAGGTCTGCGAACACCTTGAAGAGCACTTGCAAACGCTGCCGGTGCATGACGACAAAAGCCGTGCGATTGTCGCGACAATGCTCGAGGACGAAGCGCGCCACAGCCACACGGCACTGGCTGCCGGTGGCGTCCAGTTCCCGCTGCCGGTCAAGCGTGGCATGACGCTGGTGTCACGTATCATGACGCGCACCAGTCGTTACATCTGAGTAACACCCCTCCATAAAAAATAATAACGATCAGGACGGCCAACCTTTTAGTTGGAGAAGGAATCGATGAAGATCAGCCAGTGGTTTGATCGCCTGGTTGGCAAGTGCCTATGCCGCTGACCAGGAGATCCTCTACAAGGCCCGTATCCTGGTGGCCTCGTCATTGCTGCTCATGATGGGTGGCTATCTCTACATCCTCCGGTTACTGAAATTTCGAGTCGATCAATCACCGGCTGAAATTCGAGCGGGATGCCGAAAGGGATCGCTATGCCTACCTTGCCGCACACGATCCGCTGATAGGGCTGGCCAATCGCAGCATGTTTGACGCACAGCTGACGCGTGCACTGGCGAGCAGTGATCGTAACAAGAACATTGTCGGTTTGATGATTATCGACCTGGATGGTTTCAAGCCGGTGAACGATACGCTGGGCCATGACGCGGGCGATCTTGTGTTGCGCACGATTGCCGCAAGGTTGCGTGCCTTGCTGCGCAAGGAAGCAGCCCAATGGCTACCGGATCTTTTCTGCGGAAATGGACCCGGCCCCTGCCTGAGGCGGGTGGTTACAACTTGCCTTTGGCTGTGTTGAGCATGTTGGCCATGCGCTCACGACGGGCCTGCTGGAACAGGGGTCGCTGGGGATCCTGCGGGGTGGCCAGTCCGCGTTGCAGGATATTGACCGCTTCCTGCCAGCGTTCCTGCTTGATCAGGAAGTCGGCATAGAAATAGTGGGCGTCCAGGTCCTGTGGGCCTAACTCCAGGCCTTTTTTCAGCATCTGCTCGGCTTTCTCATCGTCGCCGAAGCCTACTGGCCAGCCTGGTACCTGATAATAGAGAGAGCCGGCGCTGGTCCAGGCGGCGCCGGCCAGGGCATTAGGGTCAACGGCAATGGCCTGCTCAAACAGCGCCTTCGCAGTCTTGCACTCGCCGAGCGCACCCAGGCCGCCCTTGGCGCCGGCATAGGTGGCGTGGATGATGCCTTCCCAGATCAGGGCCGGGGCATTGCCCGGATTAGCCTGGCTGACGGCGTGGGCGCGAGCGATCAGGTTTTCCAGTGGCTTGGCCTGCTCTTCTTTTTTCATGGTGAAATTGATCTGGTCCCATTCGCTGCGCAGGCCGGCAACGTCCGAAACCACGTCTGCCTGCGAAATGGACGCGAACAGGATTGCGGCCAGGCATGCTGCGGCCACTAGAGAAGGTGATTTCATGTCGAGTCTCCGTTCTGGTATGCAGAGCGAGCAACTTTAAACCTATTAGCTTAATAAAGGCTTAAGGCCCCCCAGTCGCTGGAGGCATGTTGGGGCGCTAGTTGCCAGGGAAAAATGCTTGTGGTATTTTCAAGGGGCAATTAAACCTGATGGCGAGCTGTCAAAAGCTCCTGGCAGGGTGGCAAGAATGGGTCACGAACAAAATGTGGCTTATAAAACAATAAGTTATATCTAAGGGGTATCCGAGGATGAAAAAAGTAATCTCGATGAAGCCTTTGGCAGTGGCGACAGCCATTGTTGCGGGCTCGACTGTAAGTATGGTTGCCACTGCTCTGCCGGGTGGCGATACGCTTGGAGCGGTCGGCGTCGTCAGTGAATCGGTTTGCGTGCAAGGTGTTGACGTGACCATCGCAGGCGGTGTCCGCACGGTCACTACCGGTACGGCTGATTGCCAGCTGCGCACCTTGCCGCCAACCAAGGGTCTGGTGCTGGCAGACTCAACGCAGGCTGGTGAAGTGGTCACCGACAGCAGTGCGCTGGTTAACGCCGGCGGCGAGCTGTACGAAGCGTATGTCCGCAACCATCGCGATGCAGCAGTCCTGTTGACGCCTAACCGCGCCCTGTCTTCTGCTCGCCACATCACTTTCACTGCCGGTGTGGCTGGCTCAGTTGACTATGATCTGTCGTTTGCCGTACAGCCTTCGACTGGCCTGCAGTCATCATGGCTGACTGGCACCTACCGCATCGTCAGCCGCAACCACAACTGGAGCCAGATGGCGTCAGGTCTGGAGCGTTCGGTTTACGCTGTGCCCAACTTCGCATTGGCGGAGCGCAACTACACCCGCACCATGGATGTTTCTTTCAATGGTGACGGTACCTGTACCATCAATGACATTGACAGCCACCAGTCAGCAACCCTGGTCAAGGATCCCCTGATCGGGGATGGCTACGTCGGTGTTATGGACTTAGACTGCACCATCGGCTTGGGTTTCTGTGGCCAGAATGATGGCTGGAACTATCTCGCGCAGGGTGTTGTTAACACGGGTACTACTGCATCGGTGGTGGCGGGCGAAGCTGACTGGCTGGATCAATACCAGGTCGGTGATGGACAGGGTGCGCGCCCATTGTCTTGTACTTACACCATTCCGGAAGCAGGCAAAATCACCGTCAACTACGTGACTGAATATGGTGATTTGAGTGGTGATGTTGGCAGCCTGACTGCTAACAACTGGACTGAAACCTATGATGTTTCAGCAGACCTCCGTTACCTGGTATCGGATGGCGTAGATACCGTTGACCACATCAGCAACGGTTCGGCTGGCGACCAGAAAGGCGGTATCGCTGTCGGTGTGCGCAAAGGTGCAGTCGCGCTGGAAGGCAAGACCTACCTTTTCAACGCACTGGATGCAACCTACTCTGCCAGCACGCCTGTGACGCCTTCCTATGAGAACCCGGCCACGCCGGTCTACCAGGAAGAAGAGTGCGTTGTTCGCGGTTCGCTGACATTGAATGCTGCCGGCGCTTGTGTGGTTGATACTGCCAGCACTTGCAGTGGCCGCAACAAGTCAGGCTACGAAGAAACTGTGGCTGATGCCGGCGACGGCACCGTCAGCGACAGCCTGACTGTTTTCGATGGCACGCCGGTGGATCCCCCGGGCTGTTCATGGTCTGGCGATGCGCAAAGCCTGGTAATCAATCTGGACGTTCTTGACCAGGAAGGTAACCCGGTGACTGTCGTCTATCGCGGATCCGCTTCTGATAACGGCGAAACACTGGCATTGCATGGTATTTACAATGTCACTGGCCCGGCACCTGACGAGCAGAACCCGCCGCTGCTGCCGCAAATGAAGACCAACACCTTGTCGTTCCTGGTGGCCCAGCAGTACCAAGGCAGCCTGGCAGGTGATGCGGATGCCGATGGCATCAGCAACTTCGATGAGTTCCTGTGGGCAGAAGGCTACCAGCGCGCTGGTCGCAATGACTTCACCAGCGACCTGACTGGCGACATCTACTGGTATCGTCCGACTGACGCTGGCGCCGACAAGCCGGCTGGTGGTACCCAGGTTTGGGAAATGCACAAGAATCAGCGTGCAGCCCAGCTCTATCCGGGTAACATGACCGATCTCCAGCTGGTGCCGAAAGTCCTCGCTGACCTCGACGGTAACGGTTTGACTGACGTTATCTTCCACAACTCAGTTACTGGCCTGAACAACACTTGGCTCAGCGACAACAACTGGGTGGGTGGCATCAAAGGTGGCCATGTGAAGTCAACACTGCCGTCAACCGCTCCTGGCTATACTGTAGCCGGCGCTGGCGACTTCGATGGTGATGGCGACGCAGACGTGCTGGTACGTAACGCTACCACTGGCGCTATCCACGCCTGGTTGTTGCAGAATCCTGCAAACTGTGTGGCTGGTGCTTGTCGTGTAGGTGAGTCTTACCTGCCAGTTATATCTGGCGCATTTGCAGTAGCAGCAGTAGCTGACTTCGACAAGGACGATGTGGCTGACATCCTGTGGTACAACAGCTCCAATGGTTCAAGCCAAATCTGGAAAATGTCTGGTGGTGTAAGGGTTGGTGTAACCTACCTCCCTGTTATCAACACTGCCTACAAGCCGGTTGGTGCCTCTGATACCGACGGTGATGGCGATGCCGACATCGTGCTGCACAATGAGTCTACCGGTCAGGTGCAGATTGCCAAGATCGAGAGCGGTGCTCGTGTAGGCACCAGCTATCCGCCTGTACTGCCGACCAGCTTCAAATATGCTGGCTCAGCTGACTACAATGCAGATGGTGTAGAAGACTTGCTGTGGCGTGTTGATGCTACCGGTGCTAACCGCGTCTGGCAGATGAAACACCATGACAGGGTCAGGGAAATCTATCTGGACAGCGCACACCCGGCTCTCAGGGCTGTGTACTGATCCCAGACAGAAGTATCCTAGAAACTGAAAAAGAGCATCGAAAGATGCTCTTTTTCTTTCTGTAGTCCGGAAAAATGCTGAAGAAAATCCAGTCGCTGTTGGACCTTAAGGTCTACAGGTTCATGACGCTGACACTTGCAGGGATGGTGCTGTCACTGCTGGTGGATATGCTGGTATTCAAGAAATTTGGTGCCGGCACGATTGCAGACCTATACGTGCTCATCAATACGATTCCCTTGATTCTTGAAGGAATAATCAGAGAAGGAACGCGTACGGCGTTGGTGCCGGTCTTTGCAGAATGCCGATCACAAAAGGGTGGAGATAGGCAGATCAGTGCAGTCATAAACCTGTCGGTTCTGGCTGGCTTTATCGTGATGATTGTCTTGTGGTCGTCAACGGGGCCTCTGGCGCAGGCATTAGCAACTGAACAGATGCGGCATGAACACTACGAGTTGCTGGAAAGTTGCCTTGGCTTGCTGCTTCTGATCATTCCTCTAGGGATAGTTGGGGCAGTGTTGGCGGCAATGCTGGTGCTGTGTGGGGAAAATGGCGCATTGGCCCAGCGAAATATCATTCCTCCCTTGTTTGCCATGGCAGTGATCGCATCGCAGGGGGATGTGACGATTGCAGGTGTAACAAAAGGCACTGTTGCCGGGTATGGAGCCTATATACTGTTCCTGGTTTACAAGATAAGAGGGAAAAACTTTGCCTATGCGGTGGATGTGTTGCCGGATCGGCAGCTGCTCGACAAACTGTTGGGTGCAGTCACCTGGACTGTGCTGTCGATGGCGATCGGGCAGGGTGGGCGCCTGCTTGAACGTCTGGTGCTGACAAGGCTGGGAGTGGGCTTGTTGGCCAAATACTACATGGCTTTCAGGATAGTGGCTGCAATCCAGACCCTGGTTGGGCACAGCTTTGCCGTAGTGGGTATCAACCGGCTGGTAAGGGAAAACACGGTGGCTATGCTGCTGAGAAACGTGAAAGCAGGATTCGTGCTGGCGGCGGCGGCAACACTGGTAATCGAGGTGTTTGCCAAGGAAATCATTGTGCTGCTGTTTGGCGGAGAGGGAATGAGTCCGGTGGCCATCAACGAGGTGACTACGATCTTGAGGATCCTCGGGGTAGGGCTGGTGTGCCAGTGCCTGATTCCAATTCTCGAATTGCCCTTTTATACCGACAAGAAGACCTGGCTGGTGACGATTAATGCCTTGCTGATGTTTGTGCTGAAATTGCTGCTATTGTTGGCACTGGCCAGGATGTTGATGGCGGAAGGTGTGGCAATAGCTGCTACAGTTGCTGCCATAGCGGGATGCGTGCTGCCGGCCATGTACATCTACAGACTAAAGAACAGAAAAAATGATGGTTGAATACATAGCGACATATGTCGCTATTACCGTGGTGTCATTGTGGTTGGATCGGAAAAGACCCGCTGCGAGCCCGGTCAAATTGTTCATGTTTGTTTTCTTGGTGTATTACGGCCTCGGGGCGCCGTTGTATGAGATGCTGTTCCCGCGGCAGCATATTGACACCAATTACTATTACACCCTGCTCGGCTATTCCGCTTGCTTGCTCAGCATGTTGGTATGGAGCCCGAAAACAGACTTCCGCGATATCCATTTTGATGGGTATAGTATCAGCAAGGGCTATATGTTGCTGTTCCTGGCCATGCTGGGCACCTTGGGTTTCACGACATTATGGATATGGCAAATCGGTGAAATTCCGATTTTCTCCAGTGACATAGAATACGCAAGGACAGTCAAGGCAGAAGGTACATACCATATTCGGCAGCTGACAACCCTGGCAGTGCCTGTTTACTACATGATGCTGGCTGTGGTGCTCAACAGGAAGCGAGCCTTGCTGGCGCTGATTCTTACTGGCCTGTTGCTGATAGGCTGTATTGCCTTGCAGGGGTACAGGACATTCTTTGTCAGTATTATTGCTGTCAGCGCCATGATTGCCTACAGGGTGCGAAAGGAACTGTTCAACGTGCCATTCCTGGTTTTGAGTGCGGTTGTGATGTTCCTTGCCAGTGTCGCGTATGGTTACAGCCGATACCTGTCTGGCATAACCACCGTCAAGAACATGATGAATGTTTATGAATACACCGCGCAGAATTTCTTTATCAGGACAACATCGCTGCAGCGTATCGTGGAATATTTCCCTGCGTCGGAGCCATACCAATACGGGTATTTCTACCTGCGCGGCTTCAATTTCCTGATACCAGGCAAGCAGACGGGGCCTGGTGAGTGGCTCAAGAAAGAGGTTTTTAACCTGGATTTTGCCGGGGATGGCTTCAATCCTGGCATCATCGGCGAGTTTTATCTCAACTTCGGTGTGTTGGGCATCATTTTTGGCATGATGTTCTATGGTTTCATCATCACGGCGTCTTATGGCATGTTTGCCCGTGGCAAGAGCCCGGGCAAGCTGGTTTTCGGGGCCTGTGCCTACTTTTACATTTTGCTGGCAATGGCGCCGGGATTGGCGACCACGATTGTGATGCTGGTGTGGTATGGATTGTTGATTTTCTTTTTTCAGTTGCTGTTCAGGGTCAGGATTCGCTGACTGGATTGGACAGCCGGGAAACAGGGTTCAGATGAATATCCTGAATATCCACCAGAAATACTATGCTTTTGGTGGTGCGGAAAAATATTTCATGTCCCTGGAGGCATTGTTAAAAAGCCATGGCCATCAGGTCATCCCCTTTGTAGCGAGGGATGACAGGAACCGGCCCAGTCCGTGGCAGGATTATTTCCCCTGGGGCAGCGACTTCGAACGGAAGAGCCTGCAAGACATACTTGGTTTTATCTACAGTCCTGCCGCCAGCAGGTCGCTCGATAGTCTGTTGGGCCATGCGGCGGTTGATCTTGCGCACCTGCATATCTACTACGGCAAGTTGACGGGATCAATATTGCCGGTACTGAAAAAGCGCGGCATTCCGGTGATACAGACGCTGCATGATTACAAGCTGGTATGCCCGGTTTACAGTTTGCAGCGACATGGCACGGACTGTCGCGACTGTAGCGGCGGCCACTTCTACCGCGGTGCTATGCACCGTTGCAACCGCGGGTCACTTTCGCGCTCATTGCTCAGTGTTGCTGAGATGTATGTGGCGCGCCTGCTGGGATCCATGGACAGTATCGACCGGTTCCTCTGTGTCAGCCATGCGCAGAAACGTATCTTGTGTGATATGGGCGTTCCGGCAGGGAAAATGACCGTGCTGCACAACTTCATTGATGTGCAGGAATTCCAGCCGGAATATGCGGTGGGTGATTACCTGCTGTATTTTGGCAGGATGGAAAGGGTCAAGGGCATATACACGCTGATCGAAGCCGCCAGACAGGCAGGGCAGACACTGGTGATGGCAGGTGATGGTGCGGAGCTGGAGAATATCCGCCAGCTGGAAGCCGCAGCAATCCGTGACGGCCGTTTGGTGCTGACCGGCATGCTGACCGGGCAGCCACTCAAGGATCTGGTGCGCAATGCTGCTTGTGTCGTGATCCCCAGTGAATGGGGGGAAACATTCGGCCTGGTCGCTGCCGAAGCGATGGCGAGTGGCAAGGCGGTGATTGCGGCCAATATCGGCGGCTTGCCGGAAGTGATCGAGGATGGTGTGACGGGCTATCTGTTTGAGCCAGGCAGTGTGGATGACCTGGTCGCGAAAATCCGCCAGCTGCTGTCAGATCCTGAGCGTGTCAGCAGCATGGGTGCTAATGGCCGCCTGCGTGTTGAAAAACATTTCTCGCCACAGTCGCATTATGAAAAAATGAACAGTATCTATGCCGATGTCATCGGCAGTTCCCGTAACACCTGACAGGCGTACAGCATTCATGGTTGCCCAGATTGACCAGACCTACAAACGCTTCGGCTGGACAAAAGTCCTGCGCCGCCTGGTCTGCTACTTGCTGGAAGGACGGCCGCTGACCACGCGCGGCCGTGCCCTCAATCCGCTGACGCGGTTCTTTCTCCAGCAGTGTTCTCGACCATTTGCCGGTGCTGCAGTAGACCGGCCGGTATTCATCCTGGGGATGGGGCGCAGTGGTACCACGTTCCTCGGCAATGCGATGTCTGTGCATCCGGCTGTTGCCTATTTCAATGAGCCCAAGCTGATGTGGAGCCTGGCATTCCCGCAAGACGATCTCGTCGGCAATTACGTGCTTGGCCCTGCCCGTTACCGCATGGATGAAGGCGGTGTTACCGAACAGGGTGCACGCGCCATCCGCGCGATGTATGCACTGTGCTGTGCCTGCACGCGCTCACCGCGCATCGTGGACAAATACCCGGAAATGATTTTCCGGCTGCCATTCCTTGCGCAGATTTTCCCGGATGCCCGCTTTGTGGCCATCGTACGCAGCGGGCATAACGTTATCCGCTCGGTCGCCTCATGGAACCGCCGCAATGCCATTGAGCTGGATGGCTCGAGGGAAAACTGGTGGGGGCTGGATGACCGGAAATGGCATTTCCTTTGCGACCAATTACTACCAGGCCATCCTGATTTTGCCGCCCATGTCGATACCCTCCGTGCGATTACCGATGATACACAACGCTCGGCTATCGAATGGATACTGACGATGGAAGAAATCGCCGCGCGCCAGGCGCAATGGGGTGACAAACTGTTCGTTATCCGTTACGAAGATCTTATGAATGACACCGCTGTGTCAGTCGATAACCTGACCGCATTCTGTGGTTTGCGACAGGATCGCAGCATCCTGGAATATGTAGAGGCTGCGAAGGATTTTTCCCCTGAAGTTGCATCCTGTGAGCTTCCTGATTTCATCCAGGCTCCCTTTGATCGCATGATCCGGCATTTCGGTTATCGCTGATGGCTGCTTCTCCTGCACAACAGCGACAACTGCTGATTGCCGGTATTCGCGGGGTGCCGGCGGCCCATGGCGGCTTCGAGACCTTTGCCCATGATTTTGCCCTTTACATGGTCGATCGCGGCTGGCAAGTCACGGTTTTTTGCCAGGAAGTCGGCAAGTTTGCCGTGGTTCGCGATGACTGGTGTGGCGTGCAACGGGTCAGGATTTCCCTGCCGGCGGATAACCAGGTTTCCACCATCCTGTTTGACCTGGCGAGTACTGTGTTGGCTCTGCGTATGCCTGGCAAGGTGTTAGTGCTGGGTTACAACACTGCGGTGTTTTCCTTGCTCTACAAGCTCTTCGGTCGTTTCAGTGCAATGAACATGGATGGTGTCGAGTGGAAGCGGGCAAAGTGGGGGCGCCTGGCCAAGGCCTGGTTCTATCTCAACGAAAAATTCGGCACCTGGTTTTCTGACCAGCTGATTGCCGATCACCCGGGCATCCGGCGCCATTTGCTGGGCCGGCAAACGGATGACAGCAGGATCACCGTCATTCCCTATGGCGCCCGCCGGGTCGACACGGCTGATGCTGCGCTGCTCACCCCTTATGGTTTGCAGCCTGGCGGCTATTGCATCCTGATTGCCCGGCCCGAGCCGGAAAACAGCATCCTCGAGATCGTGCGGGCGTTTTCCCGCCGCAAGCGGAAGCTGCAGCTGGTCGTGCTTGGCAACTATGTGCAAGGCAATGCCTACCACGATGCCGTGAGGGCGGCTGCCTCGGATGAAGTGATGTTTGTTGGCGCCATCTATGACAAGCCTGTCGTCGAGTCGCTGCGCTTCCACAGCCTGTTCTACCTGCACGGCCATACCGTTGGTGGCACCAATCCGTCACTGGTCGAGGCACTCGCTGCCGGTTCGCCGGTCATTGCCCACGATAACGAATTCAACCGCTGGGTGGTCGGTGAGCAGGCTGGATTGTATTTTGCGAACATCGAGCAGTGCGACCAGGCCATTACAGCGCTGTGCGGGGATCCGGCGCAATGCCGTGCCCTAGGCGAGGCCGCCCGCATCCGCCATGGCGAAGTATTCACTCTGGAAGCTGTGCACGGTGCCTATGAGGCGCTGCTGTTGCGCTGATGCCTTCAGGGCTTGCGGATAATGTAGAGCAGGTTCGTGTGTTCTGCACTGAGCGCACCCAGTGACAGAAGATTGACTGCTTTTTTCACGAAACGGATCAGGGGCTTGGCCAGCCCTTTGCCGGGCTGGTAATACTTCTCGCCCATTTCCACCAGCAGCTCCGCGTTGTGGTTGCGGCAGAATTCCCGCATCCCCTCGCGCGAGATAGCGGGGTGGTAGTGGGTGGGGTAGGGCGCGTAGCCCGGCTTGCCGGCATTGGCCTGGCCGAGGGCATAGCGGTAATAAAGGACGTGGAACCAGTGCGGTGTCACCCGTGTGATGAAGCCATGCACCGACTTCGCATCCGGCACCCTGATGACGATGATCCCACCCGGCTTCAGCCAGTGCAGGAAATTCTCCAGCACCTTGTCTGCCTGCCGGATATGCTCCAGCACATACGAGTTGTAGACCACATCGTAGCTGGCGGCAGGGGCGGACACGGTTTCCAGGTCGCCCACGATGCACTCGTGGATGTCATTGTATTTCTGCTTGCGGATGGCCATCGCCTCGGCATCCAGGTCGATGCCGGTCAGGTGGTGCGGGATGTCCTGCAGATCCAGGTGGCACCAGGAGCCGCAACCTGCTTCGAGGATGTGCACCGGCGACGTGGTCGTGGACTGGCGGATATGCTGCTTGATCAGGGCCATCTCTTCGGTCTGGCTGGCCAGCAATGGCAGGGTAGGCAATGACATCGGTTGGCTGTACTCCCTTGTCGTCCGGGGCGTGGCTGCCCGTAAACGCGCTCATTCAGGATGCTGTGACTGGTTACAGGCAGCGACTATACCATGACCATTCAGGTGCTTGCATGAAAACTTACTCGCGAGTAAGATACTTGCATGTCAGTAAGTCAAGCCAGCAACCTGCCCCCCCGCCGCACCACCCTCAAGGCGGACGAAACGCGCGAAATGATCCTCGGCGCGGCGGAGCTGCGCTTTGCCGCCAAGGGTTTCTACCCGACGCGGCTGGAGGATATCGCCGAGGACGTTGGCATTACGCGTACAGCGATCATCTACCATTTCCAGGACAAGGAAACCCTGTACAACGCCGTGCTGGGAAAGCTCTTCACCCAGCTCAATGACAGGATAGTGGCTGCCCTGGCCTTGCCGGCGAGCCTGCCGGAGCGGGTGGAGGCGGCCGTGGAAGCCTGGCTTGATTTCGCCGGTGAGCGCCCCGCCCTGATGCGCCTGTTCATGCGTGAAGTGGCCGGATCCGAAGGCGGCCTGCGGCCGGAGGTGCAGCGCTATGTCGAGCCGATGTTCGCGCGCCTGATTGCAGCCCTGGGCGAAGGGCAACAATCCAGCGCCTTCCGCGTCATGGATCCGGTGCAGTTCTGGTCCATCCTCGCTGGCGCGTCGATGTTTTTCATCATGGATGCCCCTTTGCTGGCCGGGGGTGAAAACAATGCTGTGCTGGAGGCTTTCCGCTTGCAGACCTATAAACAGGAGCTGAAGCGTGTGGCCCGCCAGATGCTCGGAGTGGAAGACAAGTCATGAGTGATGTGGAAAAGTTTGAAGTGCTGTTCCTGCCGTCCGGCCACAAGGGCCGTTTTGCTGCTGGCACGCACTTGCTGGATGCTGCGCGGGAGCTGGGCGTCGGCATCGAGTCGATCTGCGGTGGCACCGGTGCCTGCGCCAAGTGCAAGTGCCAGGTGCTCGACGGCACTTTTGATGATGAAGGCCATGAATTGTCGATGGGCCATATGGTCACCGCAGCAACCCGCCATGGCATGCGCTCGCGCGAGAGTCATGTCACCGCGGCCAGCGAGCATGAACAAAGGCTGGCGCGCAAGCACCACTTCAAGAACAGCGAAAGGCTGAGTTGCCAGGCGCGCGTGCTCGGTGATGCCGTGGTATTCATCCCGGAAGAAGCGCGCGTGCGCGAAGCCATCGTGCGCAAGGCAGCCGGCAAGCCGGTTGCGGTGCGTGACTTGGTCACACGCAAGTACTTTGTCACCGTGCCGGCACCGACACTGGAAGACCATCGCGGCGACTGGGAGCGGTTGCGCGATGCGCTGAAGGCTGAGCATGATGTCGAGGCGGATATCGATTTCATGGCACTGAAGCAGTTAAGCGACATGGCCAAGCCGCAACGCGCCAAGGTCATGCAGCTGACAGCGACTGTCTGGCGCCAGGATCCGCAATGCAAAGGCGAGGTGGTGCGCATCGAGAACGGCGATACGTCGGGCACCTTGCTCGGGCTGGCCGTCGACCTCGGTACGACGACCATGGCGTCCTACCTGTGCGACATGCACACCGGCGAGACCATCGCCACCGAGTCGGTGATGAACCCGCAGATCAAGATCGGCGGCGACGATGTAATGAACCGCATAGCGGCCAGCGACAATCCAGAAAAACTGCACCGCATGCAGAAAGCGGTGACTGGCGCGCTGTCGGAACTGGCTGACCGTGTGACGCAATCCGTCGGTTACACCGCGGCAGATATCAGCGAGATCGTGCTGGTAGCCAACACCTGTATGCACCATATTTTCCTGGGCCTGGATCCGGATTCGCTGGGCAAGTCGCCCTTCAATCCGCGCATTGCCCATTCCGTGAATATCAAGTCGCGCGACCTGCATCTCGCGCATGTGTTGCCATCGATCAATGTGCATCTGCTGGCGAACCAGGCCGGCTTTGTCGGCGCCGACAACACGGCAGTTGCGATAGCGCTCGAACCATATAACTCCGACGAGCTGGTGGCGATTGTCGATATCGGCACCAACGGCGAGATTCTGGTCGGCAATCGCGACAGGATCTATTCCACGTCATGCCCGACCGGGCCGGCACTGGAAGGCGCCAGCATCAAGTACGGCGTTCGCGCTGCACGCGGTGCTATCGAGAAAGTGCGCATCGAACCAAAGACTTTTGACGTGCGCTTCAAGGTCATTGGCAAGGAGGCCTGGAACACACGCCTTGAACCGTCGGACATCGGTGCCATCGGCCTGTGCGGTTCCGCCATCATTGACACGGTCGGCGAGTTGTACAAGGCAGGCATCCTGGCTGCCAACGGCAAGTTCAACATGGAAATCGAGACGCCCCGCTTGCGGCGTGGCGAGGACGGTGATGCGGAGTTTGTCATTGCCTGGGCGGCGGAGACGGCGATCGGGCGCGACATCACAATGACAATCGACGATGTGCGTAACGTGCAGCTGGCCAAGGCGGCTGTCTACTCCGGCATCCAGGTGCTGCTCGACAAGCTGGGTCGCGACAAGCCGGAGAGGGTCATCCTGGCCGGGGCTTTCGGTTCGCACCTGGACCTGCGCCGCTCGCTGATGCTCGGCCTGTTCCATGATGTCGGCTTCGAGCACATGCATTCGGTCGGCAACGCGGCCGGGGACGGGGCGCGTATGGCGCTGATGAACCGGGCCAAGCGTGAGGAAGCCGAGCACATCGCCCGCCGTATCCATTATGTCGAGTTGACCAACGAGCCGGGCTTTGTGCCGCACTTCGTCGACGCGACCCTTTTGCCCCACAAAAAACATGCATTTCCGTCGCTGGCGCGGTATGGTATTGACCCCGCGCCGCCCCCGGCGGAAACACGCAAGCGCCGCCGCGACCGCGCTGCGGCCTGAACCAGAAGCTTCCACAATCACAGCGACAGGAGACTGTTATGGATCAAAATGATATTGCCGAAATTGCCGAGCTGATTGCCGACCTGGATGACGAGGCGATCGAGCTGGTGCAGGAGTGTCTCGATGCGGGCCTCGATCCGGTCTCCGTACTGAAAGACGGTGTCGTCAAGGGGCTGGAAAAAATCGGCCAGCTGTTCGAGGCCAAGGAATACTTCCTCGCCGAGCTGATGGTGGGTGGCGAGCTGGCCGAGAACTGCATCAAGATCATCAACCCACACCTGCCGAAATCCGGCGAAGGTGACCGCCAGGGTTGCGTGGTCATCGGCGCGGTAGCCGGCGACCTGCACGACATCGGTTATGGCCTGGTCGCCAAGCAGCTGGAACTCGCCGGTTTTGAAGTGCACCAGCTCGGCGTCAATGTCGATGCGATGGATTTCATCAACGCGGCAAAAGACAAGAATGCCAATATCATCGGCTTGTCAGCCTTCCTGGTGACCACGATCCCGAATTGCCGCGACGTGGTCAACTATGTGCGCGACATGGGCCTGCAGGATCGTTTCAAGGTCATCATGGGCGGTGCGGAAACCAACCAGGAGAAGTCCGACATGATGGGCGCTGACGGTTGGGCTCCGAACGCAATGGAAGCAGTAACCCTCTGCAAGAACATCATGGCAGCACACTTCGGGAGATAAGACATGGCTGGCAAACTGTTGGACATCATGGAATTCCAGGGCCGCGCGGAAACCGGCGAGGTCATCGAGAAGTCAAGCAAGTTCGATATCAAGTGGTCGCGCGTATTGCGCAAGGCTGCCGAAGAATTTGGCGTGAAGTACACGCCAGACAGCACCGTTATTGATGACGCAACCGCTGATGGCGTATTCAATGCTGCCGTCAAGCTGTTGTCCGAGTGTGGCATCTACCACAACAATACCTTCCGCGTGATTTCACTCACGGAGCAGGAAATCCGCGATACCGCCGAGTACTACAGCTCGAATCCGCATGTGTCGAAATTCGGCCAGGGCGATGACCGCATCGAGTACACCTACCGCAAGGCTTTCGAGAAAAAAATGCCTATCCTGGCGGGTGGCCCATGCGGTGTTATCGGCGAAGAGTGGCACGATGCCTATATCCGCTCGTTCGTGAAGGAAAAAACCAACCTGGCGATGGGTATCACCGGCGGTATCGAGGTGATCCACGGTCACTCGGCCAAGGCTGGCACCCTGTCGGAAATGTATGCCGCCCAGTGGGAGTGTGCGCAGATCCAGCGCATCTGTCGCGAGGAAGGTCGTCCTGGCATGCACCAGGGCCTGCTGTGTACGGCATCGTCTGCCGCAGCATCCTTTGCCTGTATTGATGACCACAACCCTGATCGCCGCAAGACCTGGAACACCCAGATCGGCATCCACATCATTCCGGAAATGAAGATCGACTGGAACGCGTTCCAGATGGCGAAGTTCTGCCAGGATCGCGGCATCGAGCCGTGGACTTCCTGTGTGTCGCTGACCGGCGCGCTGTGCCGCGACGGTGCCGAGACGGCTATCGGTATCGTCTGTAATGCCCTGGCGCAGCTGGCCTACGGCCACGGCGGCATGGTGCAGATGTTTGCCAACCACCTCGACGGCACCTGGTCTGACCAGGAAAC
>CALMIC010000302.1 GCA_937864065.1 uncultured Cellvibrionales bacterium
ACCGTACAGCGTGCCGCGCCGCAGGCGCGAACAGAGGCCGCAGTAGGTTTTCCCTTCGGGCACGATGTCCGTGACGATGCTGTAGGTGTCTTTCTCGAGTATGTGGAACGGCACACCGATGGAGGTGAGGTAACTCGGCAGAACGTCTTCCGGGAAGCCGGGTTGTTTCTGGTCCAGGTTCACCGCAATGACCTCGAAACTGACGGGTGCGGTTTTCTGCAGGTTGAGCAGGATGTCCAGCAGCGTGTAGGAATCCTTGCCACCAGACAGGCAGACCATGATGCGGTCGCCGTCCTCGATCATGTCGTAATCGGCAATGGCCTGCCCAACCTGGCGGCGCAGGCGCTTCTGCAGCTTGTTGAATTCGACGCGGCTCTGGCGCTGGTCTGTCATGGCGTTGCCCTCTTGCGGCTGGCCATTCTACGGGCTGGGGCTGGGTTTTCCATTACAATCTGCCGCACAGTCCCTTTGCCCGATGCCCGCCATGTCCCTTGTCATTGCCCTTGCCCAGACCAACCCGGTCGTCGGCGACATCCCCGGCAACACCGCCCTGGTATTGCAGCAGATTGCTGCCGCACGCCAGCAGGGTGCCCGTGTCCTGGTGTTGCCCGAACTGGTGCTGACCGGCTACCCGCCGGAAGACCTGCTGTTGCGGCCCAGCCTGCAGCCGCGTATCGACGAGGCACTGGCCACAATCGCTGATGCCGCTACAGACCTGTACGTTGTGTTGGGCTATCCGGCTACCGTGGGAGGACGTCTGTACAACGCAGCCGGTGTTTTCCATGCAGGTCGCAAACTGGCTGAATACCACAAGCAGTGCCTGCCGAATTACCGCGTGTTTGACGAGAAGCGCTACTTCGAAGCCGGTGATAGCGCCTGTGTCATCGAGATTGATGGCGTGCCGGTAGCGCTGACCGTGTGCGAGGACATCTGGCATGAAGCGCCGATGGTGCAGGCTCGTGCTGCCGGCGCACGCCTGATGCTGAACCTGAATGCTTCACCGTTCCATGTCGGCAAGCAGCGTGAGCGTGAAGCCGTGCTGGCACAGCGTGCCATGGCCGGCGACATGCCGGTGTTGTACTGCAATATGGTCGGTGGGCAGGACGAGCTGGTGTTCGATGGCGGTTCCTGTGCCGTCAATGCAGCCGGTGTTGTCCTGGCACGTGCGTCGGCATTTGCCGACAGCCTGCTGCTGGTGCGGGTGAGTGAAGACGCCGGTCGCATTGCGGTGCATGCGCATGGCGCACCAGCGCCGTTACAGGACGACGATGCCAGTGTTTACGGTGCGCTGGTTTGCGGTGTGCGCGACTACGTCAGCAAGAACGGCTTCCGCGGTGTGGTGCTCGGTTTGTCCGGCGGCATCGACTCTGCCCTGACGCTGGCGATTGCTGTCGATGCCCTGGGGCCGGACCGTGTCGAGGCGGTGATGATGCCTTATCGCTACACTGCGGCGATGAGCCTGGAGGATGCTGAAGAAGAAGCGCGCCTGCTGGGTGTGGCCTATTCCGTGATCCCGATCGAGCAGGCCGTCAGCGGGTTTGCTGCGATGCTGGCCGGCAGTTTTGCCGGGCAGCCGGCGCCAGCCAATGACACGACCGAACAGAACCTGCAGGCGCGCTGCCGCGGTGTGGTGCTGATGGCACTGTCGAACCGCAAGGGCAGCCTCGTGCTGACCACCGGCAACAAGAGCGAGGTGGCAGTCGGTTACTGCACACTGTATGGCGACATGGCCGGCGGCTTTGATGTGCTCAAGGATGTACTGAAGACGCGCGTCTATGCCTTGAGCCGTTACCGTAACAGCCTGTCGCCGGTGATCCCGCAACGCGTGATTGACCGTCCGCCGTCCGCGGAACTGGCGCCCGGCCAGACCGACCAGGACAACCTGCCGCCCTATGAAGTGCTGGATGCGATTCTCGCACGGTATGTCGAACAGGATGAGAGTGCCGAACAGATCATCGCCGCGGGTTTTGCGGCGGCCGATGTGAACCGCGTGATCCGTCTGGTTGATATCAACGAGTACAAGCGGCGCCAGGCAGCAGTAGGGCCGCGCATCACGCAGCGTGGCTTTGGTCGCGACCGGCGCTACCCGATCACCAATGGCTGGAAACCGGGTCGCTGATGGCTGCGTTATGGCTCAGTCGTCGTCTTCCGTGAAGGCCTTGCCTTCGTTGCCGTAGTGCGCGCGGCTGTCGAAGCCGATCGGTTCGCTGTAGCCGATGAGGCCGGCAGTGGCAATGTTGAGCCACGAACGCTTTTCCTCGCCCATGTTGCTCTGGTATTTGAAGTTGCCCTGTTCGTCCAGGTAAGGGTAATCCGGGTAATTGGCTTTCAGCACCTGCAGCGACTGGTTGGACAGGTCATTCAACCCCAGCAGGTGATACGCCTGCACCATCACCGCCAGGCCATCAGCTACGGCCGGCGATTCCTGGAAGTTCTCCACCACATAACGGCCGCGGTTGGCCGCTGCCAGCCACGCGCCGCGCTTGAACAGGTAGTTGGCGGCGTGGATCTCGTAGCGGGCCAGCAGGTTGCGCAGGTAGATCATGCGCTTGCGGGCATCCGGTGCGAACTGGCTGTCCGGGAAGCGGGTCAGCAGGTCGGAGAATTCGGCAAACGACTTGCGTGCAGCACCAGGGTCGCGCTTGCTCATGTCGGTGGGCATGAAGCGTTCCAGCACACCCTGGTTTTCCGTGAACGAGGACAAGCCCTTCATGTAATAGGCGTAATCGACCTGCGGGTGCTGGGGATGCAGCCGGATGAAGCGCTCCGCGGCCGCGCCGGCGGCTTCATGTTCGTAGTCCTTGTAATAGGCGTAGATGATATCGAGCTGGGCCTGGTCGGAATACTCGCCAAAAGGGTAGCGCGCCTCGAGTGCCTGGTAATGCTCGATAGCCTTGTTGTACTGCCCTTTTTCCATGCTTTGCTGTGCAGTCTGGTACAGCTCCGCTTCGGTGAGGTTTGGGTCGATCTCCTCATTGCCGGAGCAGGCAGCCAGCAGCAGTGACAAGACGCTGACAAGCAGTATCGAAGTGAAATGGCGCATGGAATCCGGCGAGCCTCCTGAAAGAGGCGCTATTTAACCACAGCCCCCGCATCCCGCGCAGCCCGCGTGCGGTAAGCGTCCAGCCATGGCTCATACAGGCCGAGGTTAAGGGCGGCAATGGCCTTGAGCCGGTCCGCTCGCCACAGCGGTTCCCCCTGGGTGACCAGAACCAGGCGGTCGTAATAACGGGCGAGATCCGGATCGCGGATGCGGTTCTCCCCGCTCTGCAGCGATTCGAGGTAACCGTCTGGCACGATACGGTTCACGCCGCCGGATAGCCAGCGGGTATCAGCGCGTTTGGGCAGGCGTGGCAGTAGCGGATCGGTCAGGGCTTTGACATCAACTGCGATTTTCGCCGTGCCCATGCAGTACGGCATCATGCCGGCAAAGGCGATCAGGGCAACGTCTGGTTGGGCGATGCCTTCGTGGCACCAGGGATGGTCCGGGAATGGCCGGGATAGGTCGCGATGGAGCCAGGCGTACAGTGATGTCCAGTGGAAGATGAAATAGCGTTCGCGCGACACATTGTCCAGGTTCCACCACATGTCGAAATCGGTGACCTTGCCCCAGTCGCGGTAATCGCTGCGCCAGGGGCTGTCATTGTGCTGGCTGTTAGTGGCCAGTAGCAGGGCCAGCACGGTGGCCAGCAGCATCCTGCTGCGCACTTGCCAAAGTCCCAGCACTAGCAGCACGCTGCCCAATGCGACCAGCGACACTGCCAGTTGCGGCAGGGTTGGTATCGGCAGTCCCAGGCCGGCCAGCAGCCCGGCCGCCATTGCCGGCCGCATCTCGATGGTATGGAACAGCATGAAAGTGATGGCGATGGCAAAGGCCGCCGCCAGTGCCGGGTTCTGGCACGGTGACGGCCCCGGCGCGCTGCACAGCAGCATGACGGCGACCAGGTACAGCGGCGCATAGAAGCGGCCGGCCATGTAGTCGGCACCGATCCAGGTGATGTAGGCAAAAGCGAGCAGCAAGCTGCAGCTGACGACGGCAAGACGGCGGATGCCACTGCCAAAACCGTGCATCACGGCGAGTAGCAACAGCAGTGGGGTCAGTGGGTCCAGCTTGAGGCTGATCGAGAGATAGATCAGGCCGCGCTCCAGCCGTTCCAGCCTGCTGACACCGCTGATGCCGAGCTTGGCATAGGCGGTGTTCGGGAATGGCAGGCCGTAGTAGAGCAACGAGAACAGGGTCCACAGGGCGAGCGGGCTGATGAAAATCGCAGCGGTAAGCAGCTGCTCGCGCCGGCCAGGCAATGAGCGGTACAGCCAGGCGAGGTGCAACAGCATGGGCGCGAGCAGGAACAGCAGGTCGTGCCGCGTGACCAGCGCCAGCCCTGCAGTCAGTGCCAGCCAGCGCCGGTCCTCCATATGCCGGTTGCGCAGGTACAGCAATGTGAAGCTGCCGAGCAGCAGGTAAACCAGCGGGTATTCGAGTCCTGAAGCCGTGAAATCGAAAAAGGCTTGCGACAGCGTCAGCAGCAGCACGCCAGCGAGCCAGCGCCAGGCGTTGCCGATCAGCCTGGCCATCGCGCCCAGCAACGCCGCATGCAACAGCAGCGACAGCCCGATGAGGTTCAGGTAGAGCGTCTTGCAGAAGGCTGTGCTGGCGATGATAAGCAGGTACCACAGCGGGCTGGTGTAGACCTGCACGCGTTCATGCGGGTTCCAGCGGAAACCGTTGCCGAGCAGGAACTGGTCAACGCTGCGCAGGATGATGAAAGCATCCTCCGCAACCCACGCATTCTTGAGAAACAGCAACAGCGAAAACAGGCTGCCCAGCAGGTAGACCGCAACAATCACAGACGGGTGTTGGCGCAGGGTTTTGTTCACCGGTATCGATTGCTTGCTAGACTGGCGGCATGAAGAGCCATTTAACCATCTCCCATGACTGAACGCATCCGCCAGACCGCCACGGTGTTGCCGGAACTGGCCGGGCAGCGCATTGACCAGGCTGCCTCGGCACTGTTCAGCGATTTTTCGCGTGCGCGTTTGCAGGCCTGGATAAAAGAGGGTTCACTCACGGTCGATGGTGTGCCCGCCCGTGCGAAGGACAAGGTGCGGTCGGGCAGTGTGCTGGTGCTGGATGCCGAAATGGCCCTGCGCGAACACTGGGGCGCACAGCCGCTCGCGATTGATGTTGTCTACGAGGATCAAGCCCTGCTGGTGATCAACAAGCCTGCCGGTCTCGTGGTGCATCCGGGTGCCGGCTCGCCGGATGGCACGCTGCTGAATGCCCTGCTGCACCATGACCCTGCACTCGCAGCGATCCCGCGCGCCGGCATCGTGCATCGCCTGGACAAGGACACCACCGGTTTGCTTGTGGTGGCGCGCACCCTGCAGGCGCACGCCGAGCTGATCCGGCAATTGCAGGCGCGTACGGTGAAGCGCGAATACGAGGCTTTGGTGTGTGGCACCCTGCGCAGTGGCGGCAAGGTCGATGCGCCCATCGGCAGGCACCCGCGCGACCGCGTCAAAATGGCAGTGGTGGCCGGTGGCAAACCGGCAGTGACGCACTATCGTGTGCAGGAGCGGCTGGCCGGTTATACCCATGTGCGCTGCATGCTGGAAACCGGCCGCACACACCAGATCCGGGTGCACATGGCGCAGCTTGGCCATCCGTTGGTCGGTGATACGCTCTATGGCGCGCGGCTGCGCATTCCGCCACAGGCCGACGAGAACCTCAAAGCCGTCCTGCAGTCATTTGCGCGCCAGGCATTGCATGCCGCGCAACTCGGCCTGGCGCATCCGGTCAGTGGCGAGTATCTGCAGTGGCAGGCGCCGTTGCCGGCCGACATGCAGGCATTGCTGGCAGCCTTGCGCCAATATGAACAGGAACATGGAGAGCACTGACCGATGACCGCCCCCGAATTTCTCATCCCCGACTGGCCTGCCCCCGCCAATGTGCGCGCAGCAGTGTCCACGCGCACGGGCGGTGTGTCGCACATCGAATATGCGAGTTTCAACCTGGCCAGCCATGTCGGTGACAGTGCCGATGCAGTGGCCACTAACCGCGAGATCCTGCAGGCAGCCCTGCACCTGCCGGAACAGCCGCCCTGGCTCATGCAGGTGCATGGTGTTGAAGTGTTGCGGCGCGATGGCGAAACGCCCGTCAAGCCGACACACGAATACGACGCCTGTTACAGCAACCAGCCAGCCAAGGTCTGCGCCGTGCTGACGGCTGATTGCCTGCCGGTACTGTTCTGTAGCAGGGACGGCAGCGAAGTGGCGGCAGCCCATGCCGGCTGGCGCGGGCTGGTCGATGGTGTGTTGCTCAACACACTGCAACAGTTTGTGGCGCCGCCTGGCGAGATACTGGCGTGGATGGGGCCGGCGATCGGCCCGGACAGCTTCGAGGTCGGGCCCGAGGTGCGTGCCCGTTTCCTGCGCCAGTGGTCGGCCCTGGATGCGCAGGCACTCGGCCACTGCTTTGTACCCCGGGGCGATGGTCACTGGCTGGCGGATATCTACGCGCTGGCACGCCTGCAGCTGCAGGCAGCGGGTGTGATGGTCATTTATGGCGGTGGTGAGGACACCTGCGCTGACTGGCAGCGCTTCTATTCCTACCGTCGGGACGGTAATACCGGTCGGATGGCATCTTTGGTGTGGCGAATGGCCTGATCGCCGTTTTACACAGCCGCCATTTATGGCAATACTCCCCGTGAGGGATCCCGCCGCGGGCAGGGAGTAGCATGACCAGTAAAATTGCCAGGGTGGCCTGTGTGTTATGGCTGTGGTGCCTGGCAGCTGTCGTGTCTGCCAGTACGCTGGTGATCCATGAGGGTGATGCGTTCAACCGCCTGTCCTTGCGCAGCCATATCATGGCTTTGCAGGGCAGCACTGCACCAACCGATGCCGAGGCAGCCAGTCGCCTGCCCGATAGCGATTATGCCCCTCTGCAGGGAGCAGCCCTGGGACTGCTGCAGACGCGATGGTTCCGCTTCCGGGTACACAATGCTTCCGCCGAGACCCGCCATCTCGTCTTTGACTTTGACCAGGCACTCTACAGCCGTTTGGCGTGGCGCAGCCAGGTGGGCGCGGATGTCCGCCAGTTCCTCACCGGTCAGGATTTTCCTGCCAGCAGCCGTGACATCCAGTACAACTACCTTGCCTTCCGCATCGACGTTCCGCCCGGCGAGACGCTGACGGCCGACTTCTCGATCTA
>CALMIC010000303.1 GCA_937864065.1 uncultured Cellvibrionales bacterium
CTGATTGCGGTGGCCGGATACTGCTCGCCGAGGACAATGTCATCAACCAGCAGGTGACAGCGACCATCCTGCGCAAGGCCGGCTACACCGTCGACATCGCTGCTGATGGCGCTGAAGCCGTCAGTATGTGGCAACAGAATACCTATGGCTTGATCCTGATGGATTGGCATATGCCGGTGATGGACGGACTGGAAGCGACAAGACGCATCCGGCAACTCGAACAGGCACCGGCGAGGATCCCTGTCATTGCCCTCACCGCCAATGCGATGCAGGGCCATGAGCAGCAAGTCCATGCCGCAGGCATGGATGGCTACCTGACCAAACCCTTCCAGGCCAGGCAACTACTCGCTGCTATTGACTCATTCCTGTCTGGTGGCGACTCATGAAGCCTGTCGACCCAGTGCAGGAATCAGCTTCCCGGGTTGAGTAACTCACCGGCCAGGGCCTGTCGGTAAAAATTGTGGCAGAACTCCCTGTATTCGTCCTGCCCGACTGCCAGGTATGGCGCAATCAATGACAGCACCTGGAAGACACCTTTGTGGATCAGTGTTTCAGCGGGCTGTTTGCCGTCTCGCAACCTGGCATAGGGTATCCAGTAAGTCACTGTCATGACGATGTTGTCCACAAGCACGGCTGCTGCCATGTCATCCATGTCGAGTATGCGTTCTTCACGCAAGGTTTTGAGTAGCGTTGAAGCAGTCTGGTATTTGAGGTTCAGCAAGCGGCGGAATCGCTTTTGTATGCTGTCATAGCGCTGCAGCAGGTCTGTGAGGTTCTGGTAGATAAACCGGTAATTGTACATCTCCTCGAAGACAACGTAGAGATAATACCAGCTGTCCTCGACCTTCAGCGCCTTGTCGAGGGGAGCCTGCAGGATATCGGAGAAGCTTGCATCAAAACGCGCATAGAGGTTTTCAATGATGACTTCCTTGCCCTTGAAGTGGTAATAAAGGTTGCCGGGGCTGATATCGAGCTCATTGGCGACATCCACTGTTGTGATATGCGACTCGCCCTCCTCGTTGAAGAGCAACAGGCTCGCCTGCAGGATCTTTTCTCTGGTTTTCACCGGCATTCCTTCGGCAATCGCCAAGGTTTTGGCACCGGGTCAACTATCAGGAATAAACAAAAAAAAAGCAAGGTTCCAGGGGATGAAACCTTGCATCAAAATGGATCAGACAAACAGGAAGGATTGTCTGTCCAGGGCTAGAACGTTTGACTATCAGCCAGCTGTTTTCGGCTTGGCAGCCGGCTTGGCCTTGACCGCCATGCTATCGAGCAGGGCATCGAGTTTTTCAGAGAGCACGTCAACCTTGGCGCTCAGTTCTTCAAGGCGATCTGCATCGGCACCGCCTTTTGTCAGTGATCCGATATTGACACTGCTGCGTACCTTGTTGATGCGCTCTTCGATGGTTGCAGTAGTCTTGGTTTTTGCTTCAGCCAGTGTGCTGTGGCTTTCTGCATCCAGTTTCTGGCCTTTCGCTACCAGCTCGTCAAAGAGTTTGCTGCTTTCCTTGCTGACCTTGCCATATTGGGCAACCGCCTCATCAAATGCCTTGCCATAAGCGCCGAGACCAGCCAGCCAGATGTTCTTGGCCATTTCGCTGGCCTTGTCAGTCAGGTTGGTTTCTTTCACAGCTTTCTTTGACATGTTGGAACTCCCACAGGATTGCTTCGTTTCAAGTTACCTGAGGCATCTACTCCCTCAGCTCTGGAACGAATCCTAGTGGGAAAAAATAGAATAGGCATACTAATCGGAAATATTTTTGCCGACTCTTGCGCCTGCCGGGCGGTTTGGTCTGGGTTATACTGTATTGCAAATCAGCCAAGGGCAAGACCATGTCGCACAATGACTCTATCGCGGATCCCGTAGCGCCCACTTCTTCCGATAAGACTCGAAAAGGCTCTTCAGCCAGGGGTAGGAAAACAGCGGCGGATACTTCAAGCAGCAGCCAGCTGCCTGCTGCCCGCCCGGTCAAACTGCTCAGTGCCAGGGAGATCATGCTGCACCTGCATAATGAACATAAATACATGACCAAGCTGCTCAATATCCTGCGTGAGCAGGTGCAGATGATCCATGCAGGGCACACGCCAGACCTGGCCATCATGGCAGACGTCGCCCGTTACATGAACGAATACTCGGACATTTCCCACCACCCCAAGGAAGACATCATCTACCGCAAGCTGGCGGAACGAGACGACAGCCACAAGGCAGAGGTTGTCGCCCTGCTTATCGAGCACGAGGCCACTTGCAAGAAAACCGAAAGCCTGATGGACAGCCTGCGCCAGACCCAGCAAGAGCCAGGCAGGGAAAACCTGAAGAACCTCGCACTGCGTTGCGAGGACTACATTGCCACCACGAACAGCCATATGGACCTGGAGGAAAGCCAGGTCTTCCCGCGCGTGCTCGAAGTGCTCACTGATGAGGACTGGGCCGAGATCATCAACGAGATCCAGCCCGGTCGTGACCCCCTCTTCGGCAAGATCGTCGAGAAGCGTTACCAGGACCTGTTCCATGCCATCACCAGCCAGGTCGAGCGCGCGGCCGAGGATTTCACCATGGCCGAACTGGTAGGCCTGGGCGCAGCCATGGAGAACATCGGGGTCATTGCGACATACAGCAATGGCATCGCGAGCGCCGTGCAAAAGCGTTTCCGCCAGGCTTACCGCAGCAATGCCGTGGCTTACCGCAAGCTGTGGCGGGCCAAGTCGAGCAATGTTGGCGACTATATCGGCGTGACCATCGATTGCGCCCTGAATAACCTCGACACCTACACCGAGGCCCTGCGGGATGTCAGCCGCATCCTGCGCAAGGCGCGGACGCAGATCGCCGAGCCTTACACTACCCGCCTGCGGATTTACCACGACATGGTGCGCAAGCCGGTGAATGTGGATCTCGATGATGCAGATCGATGAGGGATGCACGATGAAATGTGAACCGGGTCACACACTGAAAGGCAAATGCATTGCAAAACCCTTGGCTATATAAAGGTTTGCTGTCAAAATGAAACCGCATATACAAGATATTGTGCCTAGCTGCCTTGCGACGCCCAGCTTGTTGTGCCCTGCCAACCCCAGCAGAAGAGCCTGAACATGGCCGAACAAGCACACAAGCTAACGCTAGGCAGCGCCCTGCTAGAACTCAGGGCACCGATCGAAGCACTGTCCCTGCTGCCCACCATGCCGCTGCTGCGCATGGCACCCAAGGGTGACGGGCAGCCGGTTCTCGTCATTCCAGGTTTCCTGGCAACGGATAACAGCACCTATGTGCTGCGCCGATACCTCAAACGCCAGAACTATAATGTTTACGGGTGGCAGATGGGGCGCAATCCCGGACTTCGTGATGACATCTACCGCAAACTGGAAAGCCGTGTCATCGAGCTTTACGGACAGCACCAGGAAAAGATCAGTGTCGTCGGCTGGAGCCTGGGTGGCATATATGCGCGGGTACTTGCCCATCGCCTGCCTGACTATGTGCGCCAGGTTGTCACCCTGGGATCCCCATTCAATCTGGCCCACCCGAAAAGCGCCAGTGAAGTGGACATATCCGGCCCTATCCTGCGGATCTACGAGCGCCTGAACCCGAATATTGCCAATGACGAGCTGCTCAACGGGGAACCGCTATGGGAAGTTCCGCCGCCGGTGCCCTCCACCTCCATCTATAGTGAAAGTGACGGTATTGCAGCCTGGCGCTACTGTGTCGACCCGATCAACCCGCACACGGAAAATGTGCGTGTCACCGGCAGCCATACCGGCATGACCCACAACCCGATGATCTACTATGCCATTGCCGAGCGGTTGTCTCAGCCGCAGGATCAGTGGCGGCCATTCGAGGCGCAATGGTTCCACCGGTTTTTCTTCCTGCCAGCAGCCAATGCGGAACCTGCTGCTACCGCTGAACAGCAGGCGGGCAACCACCACTGACGCACACCGCCGAGCCCTGATACCCGATGAGCAGTTACCAGGTCACCGCTTTCAAACTGGTGTTGCGCATGCTGAAAAAACGCATGTTCAACAACACTGACCATGTGGCCTTGCGCCGCTTGGTGAACAATTCGGCTCGCCATTTGCCCAAACCCCCAGCTGACATCGATTTCCGTTCCGAACGCATTGAGGGGGTGCCTTGCCTGTGGGTCAAGGCCATGGGGGCTGAACCACAGAAAATCGTGTTGTACCTGCATGGTGGCGGCTACATTTTCTGTTCTGCGCATACCACGCACAAGGATATCCTCTGGCGTTTGTCGATAGCGTCAAAGTGCAGGATCCTCGCGCCGGATTACCGGCTGGCCCCGGAACATCCCTACCCGGCTGCGCTGGAAGATGCCATCAAGGTATACCAGTGGCTGTTGCAACAAGGTTACCAATCGCGCCACATCGTCATAGCCGGCGACTCTGCCGGTGGCGGCCTGGCCTTCGGCACTGTGCTGAAGATCCGCGACCTAGGCCTGCCGTTGCCAGCAGCGACGGTTGGCATGTCGCCATGGACAGACCTGCACGTGTTCTTTTTCGCCTTCCTGGCGACGCC
>CALMIC010000304.1 GCA_937864065.1 uncultured Cellvibrionales bacterium
CCATGTCGTGCGGGTCCACCGGCTGGCCGAACAGCCAGGCGCGGCCGTCGCTGGCTGGCAGCAGGCCGGTCAGCATCTTCATCGTGGTCGACTTACCGCAGCCGTTGGAGCCGAGGAAGCCGAAGATCTCGCCGCGATGGATGCGGAAGCTGGCGTGGTCCACCGCCGTGAATTCGCCGAACTGCATCGTCAGCCCCTCGGCCTCGATCGCGTAGCCGCCGTCTGCCACCGGCACCAGTGGCGGGATCTCGACGGCGCGGTGGCCGCGCTGCCTGGCTTCGGGCAGCAGGGCGATGAAGGCCGCCTCGAGGCTGTCCTTGCCGGTTTGCTCAAGCAAGGCTTGCGGTGTACCGCTAGTGAGTACTCGCCCCGTATCCATCGCGGCCAGCCAGTCGAAGCGGTTGGCCTCGTCCATGTAGGCCGTGGCGACCAGCACGCTCATCGCCGGCCGCTGTGCGCGCAGGCGGGCGATCAGCGCCCAGAACTGAGCGCGGGCCAGCGGGTCGACACCGGTGGTCGGCTCGTCAAGCACCAGCAGGTCGGGGTCGTGGATCAGGGCGCAGCACAGGCCGAGCTTCTGCTTCATGCCGCCCGACAGCTTGCCGGCCGGGCGGCTGAGGAACGGGAACAGGCCGGTCACCTGTGTCAGGTGGTCGATGCGGCGGCGGCGCTCGGCGGCGTCATGGCCGAACAGGCGCGCGAAGAACTGCAGGTTCTCCTCCACCGACAGCGTCGGGTACAGGTTGCGGCCCAGCCCCTGCGGCATGTAGGCGATGCGCGGGCAGGCGGCGCGGCGGTGGGCGGCATCGTGCATGTCGCCGCCGAGGGTCTCCACCCGGCCCTGCTGCACGATGCGCGCCCCGGCGACCAGGGCCAGCAGGCTGGATTTGCCGACACCGTCGGGACCGATCAGGCCGGCCATGCAGCCGGCGGGGATGTCGAGCGTGACGCCATCCAGTGCCGTCACCTTGCCGTAGCGCAGCCGCACATCCTGCAGCCGCGCGACCGGTGCCAGCGCGTTGCCGGTCATTCGCGGCTGGCTTGCACCGCCAGCCTGGCCGGCCACGGCGCGTCAGGGTCGAGCTTCACCCAGGCCACGCCTGGCAACCCGGTCTTGACCTGGTCCAGGTGCTGCAGCAGCAGGCCGCGGTCGATCTGCGCCTTCACGCGGAACATCAGCTTCTGCCGCTCGCTGGCAGTTTCGACCGTTTTCGGTGTGAACTGGGCGGTGCTGGCGACGAACGAGACCGCAGCCGGAATCACCATCCCCGGCGCGGCGTCGAGCACGATGCGCGCCTCGCTGCCGATCGCCACCCGGCCGGCGACGGTCTCCGGCAGGAAGAAGGTCATGTAGACATCAGTCAGGTCGACGAGATTGAGCACCTTGCCGCCGCCGCCGAGCACCTCGCCCGGCCGGGCGACGAGGTATTGCACCCGGCCCTCGCGCGGGGCGCGAAGCAGGGTGTCGCTGATCTCGACGTCGATGCGGGCGATGGCCGCCCCGGCAGCGGCAATGGCGGCTTGTGCCTGTGTCACCTGGGTGCGCGCGGCTGTGATGGCGGCGCGGGCGGCCTCGGCCTGGGCCTGGGCGGCCGCCAGGGCGGCGTCGGCACTGCGTACGGCCGTGCGGTCGTCATCCAGTGCCTGGCGTGCCAGCATCTGTTTCGCCGCCAGTGACTCCGAGCGCGCCAGCCGGCGGCTGGCGGCCTCGCGCTCGCTCTCGCGCAGGGCCACCTGGGCCAGGGCAGCCTGGTAATCGCTCTCGCGCAAGGCCACCTGGGCCTCGGTGCCGGCCACGGCCTCACGCGCCTGTTGCAGGCCGGCCTGGGCCTCGTCGCGCTGCGCCTGCAGACTGTCGACCTGCATGCGCACCAGCGGCTGGCCTTCGGCGACGTATTCGCCCTCGCTGACCAGCACATCATCGACGCGGCCGCCGAGCTTGGTGGCGATGTCGATCTCGGTCGCCTCGATGCGGCCGTTGCCGCTCACCAGGCTGTCCTCATCGCCCGGCTGGCGCAGTTGTTGCCAGCCGACATAAGCACCGCCGGCTATGGCAAGCAGCAGCAGGGCCAACAGGGCTTTGCGGATCAGTGGTGTCATGGGCGGGCAACGGGCAATGGGTGAGCCGGTATTATGGCCATTTACGGTGTGCTTGTCAGTGCAGCAACAGGCCGGCCAGCGCACAAGCGGCAATGACCTCGATGACACTGCGCTTGTAACGGAACAGTGCGACCGCCGCCGCGATGGCGATGACAGCCGAGCGCCAATCGAACACACCGGCAAAGCCCTGCGGCCACAACACATGGTAGCCAAAGAACAATGCGAGGTTCAGGATCACACCCACCACGGCGGCGGTGATCGCGGTGAGTGGCGCCGTGAAGCGCAATTCACCGTGAGTCGATTCCACCAGCGGTCCGCCGGCGAGGATGAACAGGAAGGACGGCAGGAAAGTGAACCAGGTAACGAGTGTGGCGGCCACCGCGCCGGCGAGGAACAGGCTGTCCGGGCCGAACACGGCCTGCACATAGCCGCCGACAAAACCGACGAAGGCGACCACCATGATCAGCGGGCCCGGTGTCGTCTCGCCGAGCGCGAGGCCGTCGATCATCTGCGCCGGTGTCAGCCAGCCGTAATGCGTCACCGCGCCCTGGTACACATACGGCAACACCGCGTAGGCGCCGCCGAAGGTCAGCAGCGCGGCCTTGGTGAAGAACCAGCCCATCTGCGTCAGTGTGTGGTCCCAGCCATACAGCGCGGCCAGTGCGCCCATCGGCACACACCACAGCAGCGCACCGGCGGCAATCACGCGCAGCAAGCGCGGCCAGCGGAACTGCGCATGCGCTGCCGGTGGCGTGTCATCGTCAATCAGTGCAGGGCCGTGCGCAGCCTGTGCGCTGCCATGTCCACCGCCCACGGCGAAATACTGCGGCGCGAAACGCCCGCCGAGGTAACCGATGGCGGCAGCGCCGAGCACGATGAGCGGGAACGGCACATGCAGCGCGAAGATCGCGACAAACGCCGCGGCGGCAATCGCCCACAACACATTGTTCTTCAGTGCGCGCGAGCCGATGCGGTGTGCGGCCTGCACGACGATGGCGGTGACCGCCGGCTTGATGCCGTAGAACAGCCCGGCGATCAGTGGCAGGTGGCCGAAAGCGATGTACAGCCACGACAACAGGATGAGTAGCAGCAGCGACGGCAGCACGAACAACCCGCCGGCAATAATGCCGCCCGGTGTGCGGTGCAACAGCCAGCCGATGTAGGTGGCGAGCTGTTGCGCTTCCGGTCCCGGCAGCAGCATG
>CALMIC010000305.1 GCA_937864065.1 uncultured Cellvibrionales bacterium
CGATGTCGATGCGGACGCGCTGGCAGGAGAATGGCGCGGAAAAATCCGTCACGGCCCCGCTGTCGCTGATCATTTCCGCGTTTGCACCGGTGCTGGATGTGCGCCAGACAGTTACACCACAGCTGCGCACCGACCTGGGCGACACGGCACTGTTGCTGCTGGATCTCGGCAATGGCAAGCAGCGTCTCGGCGCCTCGGCACTCGCGCAAGTCTACGGCCAGATCGGCAGCGAAGCGCCGGATCTCGACCAGCCGCAGCAATTGAAGGCATTCTTCGGCTTTGTGCAGGCGGCACTGGCGCGGCAGCTGTTGCTCGCCTACCACGACCGCTCGGATGGCGGCCTGTTTGTCACGCTTGCGGAAATGGCTTTTGCCGGTCATTGTGGTGTCGATATCGCGCTTGATGCGGTCGGCGGTACGGCTCTCTCGGCACTGTTTGCCGAGGAACCGGGTGCTGTGCTGCAGGTGCGTGCCGCTGACGTGCGAGCGCTGCAAGCACTCGCGCAGGAACACGGCCTGGCCGGTGCGCTGCACAACATCGGCTGCCCGGCTGCCGACGATACGCTGCGCTTCATGCAAGCGGGCAGCACGGTGCTGGCGATGCCGCGCCATGAAGCGCTCGCGCTGTGGTGGGAAACGAGCTACCGCATCCAGGCATTGCGCGACAACCCGGCCTGCGCCGAACAGGAAAAGCAGGTGGTGCTGGATAACCGCAACCCTGGCCTGTCCGTGCTGCTGACTTACAACCAGAACGACAATATTGCCGCACCGATGATTGCCAGCGGTGTGCGGCCGCGCATCGCGATCCTGCGCGAGCAGGGCGTCAACGGCCATGTGGAGATGGCGGCGGCGTTTGACCGCGCCGGCTTTGCCGCGTTTGATGTGCACATGAGCGATATCCTCGCCGGGCGTGTCGACCTGAAGGATTTCAAGGGCCTCGCGGCCTGCGGCGGTTTTTCCTATGGCGACGTGCTCGGTGCGGGCGAGGGTTGGGCCAAGACGATCCTGTTCAACACGCGGGCCCGCGACATGTTCGAGGCTTTCTTCCATCGCACCGATACGTTCAGCCTCGGTGTCTGCAACGGCTGCCAGATGATGTCGAATCTGAAAACGCTGATGCCCGGTGCGGAGCACTGGCCGCGTTTCGTGCGCAACACCTGTGAGCAGTTCGAGGCGCGCTTTGTGATGGTGGAGGTGCAGCCTTCAGCTTCCGTCCTGCTTGCTGGCATGGCCGGCTCACGCATGCCGATCACCACGGCGCATGGCGAGGGGCGGGCAGAGTTCGCCGACGAGGCGGCGCTGGCCGCGTTCGACGCCAGCGGACAGGTGGCGCTGCGCTATGTCGACAACGCCGGCCGGGTGACGGACACTTTCCCTGCCAACCCGAACGGTTCACCGCGCGGCATTACGGCGGTGACCAATGCCGACGGTCGCCATACCATTATGATGCCGCACCCGGAGCGCGTGTTCCGCGCCGTGCAGCATTCGTGGCATCCGGACGGCTGGCAGGAAGACGGCCCGTGGCTGCGCCTGTTCCGCAACGCGCGGCACTGGCTCGGCTGACCGGAACACACAACGGGACAAAGAGGGATATTTGTCATGATGATAGGCACAGTCAGCATCCTGATTGCCGATGACCACGACCTGGTACGTATCGGCCTGCGCCACATGTTGGCCGACATCGAGGACTTCACCGTCGTCGGTGAGGCAGCCAGTGGCGAAGAGGCGCTGGATAAAGCCGCCGAACTGAAACCGGATGTCGTGCTGATGGATGTGCGTATGCCGGGTATGGGCGGCATCGAGGCGACGACCAGGATGGAGCGTCGCTCACCGTGTACTAAAGTGATTGCCTTGACGGCTTGCGCCGATGACCCGTTCCCCGACCTGTTGCTGGAAGCGGGCGCACGCGGCTTCCTGACCAAGGACAGCGGCCTGGACGAGCTGGTGACGGCGATCCGCGAAGTGCGCGGTGGCAACCATTACGTCTGTCGCCGGATCGCCCAGGAGCTGGCGCTGAAACCGCTGCGCAAGCGCACGGCTTCCGGCCATTCGCCGTTCGATGAGCTCTCCGAGCGCGAACTGCAGGTGGCGTTGATGATTGTCGGCTGCCAGAGCGTGCAGGACATTGCCGACCAGCTCAACGTCAGCCCGAAAACCGTCAACACCTACCGCTACCGCATGTTCGAGAAGCTGGGCGTGGACAGCGATGTCGGCCTCACGCTGCTCGCCCTGCGCCACAAGCTGTTCGTGCCGGACGGTGATGCCTGAATGAAAACTAGCGAGATGCGCGATGGCCTTTGACAGCCAGGGTTTTCTCGCATCGGCCACCGGCAATCCCGGTGTCTACCAGATGTACGGCGCGGATGATGCGCTGCTGTATGTCGGCAAGGCCAACAACCTGAAGAAACGGCTGGCGAGCTACTTCCGCAAGAGCGGCCTTGGCCCGAAAACGCAGGCACTGGTGGCGCGCATTGCGCGCATCGAGCTGACCATCACCGCCAGTGAAACGGAAGCGTTGTTGCTGGAGCAGAGCCTGATCAAGGCCCACCAGCCGCCCTACAATATCCTGCTGCGCGACGACAAATCCTACCCGTACATTTTCCTCAGCGAAGGCGAGACTTACCCGCGGCTGGCTTTCCATCGTGGCGCCAAGCAGAAGAAAGGCCGCTATTTCGGCCCGTTCCCCAACAGCAGCGCCGTGCGCGAGAGCCTCAATTTCCTGCAGAAATTCTCGCGGGTGCGACAGTGCGAGGATTCGTTTTTCCGCAACCGCAGCCGGCCCTGCCTGCAATACCAGATCCAGCGCTGTTCGGGGCCCTGTGTGGGCAGGGTGTCACCGGAAGACTATGCCCGCGATGTCGAGTTGACCGCGCTGTTCCTGCTCGGGCGCGAGCAGCAGGCGCTGGATGTGCTGGCGAGCGAGATGGAAAGCGCGGCAGAAACACTGGAATTCGAGCGCGCGGCGGAATTGCGCGACCGCATTGCCAGCTTGCGCGCCGTGCAGGAACAACAGGCAGTCGACAACGGCGTGGCCGTCAATGCCGATGTCTTCGGCTGTGCCCAGCAGGCCGGTGCTGCCTGTGTGCAGGTGCTGTTCGTGCGCCAGGGGCGCATCCTCGGCAGCCGCAGCTATTTCCCGGCGCTGTCGATCGAGGACGATGCCGACAACCTGCTCGCGACCTTCATCGCGCAGTTCTACCTCGGCAGCGAGCGCGAAGTGCCGGCGGAAATCCTGCTGCCGGATATCGCCGACAGCGAGCGCGAACTGCTGCAACAGGTGCTCGCTGGCAAAGCCGGGCGCAAGGTCAGTGTCAGCAGCAAGTTGCGCACGCACCGCCAGCAGTGGCTGCAGATGGCCGGCAAGGCGGCGCAGGAAAATCTGCTGCAGAAACTGGCCAGCCGGCAGAACATCGAGGCGCGCTTCGAGGCGCTGCGCGATGTGCTCGGCCTGGAGGCGGTGCCGGAGCGAATCGAGTGTTTTGACATCAGCCATTCCTCCGGTGAGGCGACGGTGGCGTCCTGTGTCGTGTTCGACCGCCAGGGTGCGCGCAAGGCCGGTTACCGGCGCTTCAACATCGAGGGCATCACGCCTGGCGATGATTATGCGGCCATGAAACAGGCATTGACGCGCCGCTACCGGCGCCTGAAGGACAGCGAAGGGCAGTTCCCGGACATCCTGCTGATCGACGGCGGCAAGGGCCAGCTGGCGCAGGCAGTGGAGGTGCTGGAGGAGCTGCAGGTCGGCGGTATGTTGCTGGTCGGTGTCGCGAAGGGCGCCACGCGCAAGGCCGGTTTCGAGCAGTTGTTCGTGCACGGCGAAGACAAGGCGCGTATGCCGCCGGCCGATTCTGCTGCGCTGCACCTGATCCAGCAGGTGCGCGACGAGGCGCACCGTTTTGCGGTGGCAGGCCATACGGCGCGGCGCGACAAGAAACGCGGCCAGTCAGCGCTGGAAGGCATCCCCGGCATTGGCCCGACGCGCCGCCGCGCGCTGTTGCGCCATTTCGGTGGCCTGCAGGAAATCACCCGCGCCAGTGCCGATGAGCTGGCGAAGGTGCCGGGTATCAGTAGCGAGCTGGCGGAGACGATCTACAGTCATCTCCACCCCTGACGCTATCCGGCTTAGTGCCCGGTAGCGACCGGCAAGCAGGAAATTTCCCGGTTCAGGAAATTGAACAGGTTCCACTGGATGCCGTCTTCCAGTACACGGGCATCCGGCGCGTAGTCGAGGAAAGCCTTGAGCAGGAAGCGCACTTCGGTGCGGGCGACATGGGCGCCGACGCAGTAGTGGATGCCGTGGCCGAACGACAGCGCATCCTTGTTGTTGCGCGTGAAATCACAACGCTCCGGCTGTTCGAACACTGCCGGGTCATTGCTGATGGCGGCAAAGCTGATCAGCACCGTGTCACCTCGCTTGACCGGTTGGCCGGCAAGGGTGGTGTCGCGCAAGGCGAAGCGGTAGGCAAACTTGGCGCCGTGGGCAAAGCGCACCAGTTCCTCCACGGCCTGGTCGATCTGCTCCGGGTGTTGCCGCAGCCACTCACGTTGTTCGTGCTGCGTGAGGAAAGTATGCACGACCAGCGTCAGCGTGAAGGCGGTCGCCGTCGAGCCGGTGGTGATGAGCGCCATCAGGCTGTACATGATGTCATCATCGCTCAGGCCGCCGATGTCATCGGCCGCCTTGAGGAAATCGCTGATCAGGTCCTCGCCGGGTTGCTGGCGCGCCTTTTGCACCAGTGATTGCAGTTCCCGCAGCATGAACACCGCGCTGTGTTCCATCTCCTCGCGTTCCTGCGGCGAGAGGGTGGGGTCGATCATGCGCGCCATGATCTTGGCGTGGTGCAGGAATTCGTCGCGGTTCTGCAGCAGGCGGTCGACGCCCATGATGGCGGAAATCGCTGCGTAGGGAATCAGGTCGGCAATCTGCTGCGCGACATCGACAACGCCGGGCTGTGTCAGCAGCGGCCGCGTGATGGCATCAATGGCAGCAGCAATCTGCGCTTCGATCCGCTTCAGTGCTGACGGGCTGAAAGCCTTGACCAGCAGCTTGCGGATCATCGGGTGGCGCACGTCATCCGTGAACGGGTTGTCGTCGCGGAACTTCTTGCAGGTCGGGTACTTCTCGGCAAACACATCGGACGAATAGGTGCCGGAAAACTTCGGTGACATGTGGAAGTCTTCATGCATGAACAGCTGTTTGGCCAGTTCATGCCGGGTCACTACCCAGAAACCCATGGCCTCGTCGCGGAACAGCGGGCCGCGCGCCCGCAGCTCTTCAGCGAAGCGGACGGGGAACTTGCAGATCGTCTCGCCGGCGATATCCAGCGGGGCAGGCGCAGCCATGGGTTTCTCCTGGTGATTACTCGCCGGTAAAGACAGGCTTGCGTTTTTCCTTGAACGCTTTCATGCCTTCCTTCGCGTCCTTGCTGGCAAACACCGGCCAGCCGAGCTGTTCTTCCTTGGCCAGTGCTTCTTTCTCGCTGAGGTCCTGCTGGTTCTCGCGCAGTGAGCGCGTGATGGCCTGGATGGACAGCGGGCCGTTCTCGTCGGCGATTTCGTGCGCGATCTTCAGTGCTTCTTCCAGCGCCTTGCCTTTCGGCACGATGCGGTTGATGAGGCCCCAGTCGCGCGCTTCCTGTGCGGTGATGTGGCGGCCGAGCAGCAGGATTTCCGCCGCGAGGCAGTAAGGGATCTGGCGACGCAGGCGCACAGTGGAGCCGCCGAGCGGGAACAGGCCGCGCTTGCACTCGGTGACGCCGAAGATCGCATCTTCCGCGGCTACACGGATATCGGTGCCCTGGAGGATCTCGGTGCCACCGGCCAGCGCATAACCTTCCACCGCCATGATGATCGGTTTCATCGGCTGGTTGTGGCGCAGCAGTGCCTGCCAGTGCAGGTCAGGGATTTCCTGCATTTTCTGTTGCACCAGCGCGGCATCCTTGTCGCCTTCCGGGCCGGCTTTCAGGTCCATGCCCGAGCAGAAAGTGTCGCCCTTGCCGGTCAGCACAGCCACGCGCAGCGACGGGTCGCTGTCGAGGCGGCGCCAGGCGTTGTACATGCCGAGGATCATCTGGCCGGACAGCGCATTCTTGGCTTCCGGGCGGTTCAGCGTGACGATGAGGACGTGGCCGTCCTGTTCGATGGTGCAGTTGGGGGTGCTGATGTCGAGTGCGGTTGCCATCGTGGGCTCCTGTCAGAGTGAGGGAATTATTTGTTCAGTTTGAAATCGCTTTTCATCCGGTCCCAGACCTTGCCGCCCAGGCCTTTCTCGCGCAGCTTGTATTTCTGCACCTTGTTGGTCGGCGTCATCGGCAGTTCGTCGACGAACTCGATATAACGCGGCACGAAGAAGTAGGGGGCGTTGTCGTTGACGAAGCGCGCCAGTTCTTCCGGCGTGGCTGACATGCCCGGTTTGAGCACCACGTCGATTTTCACTTCGGCCTCGTTCTCAATGTGCTCTGACGGGATGCCGAAACAGGCGACAGCCTGCACTGCGGGATGTTGCATCACCGCATGTTCGACCTGCAGCGAGGAGATGTTGCGGCCTTTGTCGCGGATGTAATCGCTCTTGCGGTCGACGAAGAAGAAATCGCCATCGGCATCGCGCACGCCGAGGTCGCCGGTGCGGTACCACTCGCCGTGGAAGGCCTTGGCCGTGGCTTCCGGGTTGTCGAAATAGCCGTTGAAAATGGCGTACTGCCGGGTCGGGCGCAGGCAGAATTCGCCCGGCACACCCGGCGGACACTCGTTGCCTTCATCGTCGAGGATTTTCACTTCCACGCCGGGCGCGAAGCTGCCGAGGCAGTTGGGTTTCCACTCCTTCACGCCGTCTTCCAGGCAGCGCAGGATCAGCGCCGCCTCGCTCTGGCCAAAACCTTTCTGGATTTTCTCCAGACCGAAGCGCTGCATGAACGGTTTGGTCAGGTGGGGTGGCAGCGGGATGACGTTGGCATTGCGCAGCGTGTTGCCCGCATCGTCCGGGCTTTCCGGCGCATTCCACAGGAACATGTGCATCGCGCCGAGCGTGGTGGTTTCGGTGGCCTTGTAATGCTTGATGCGGTCCCAGAACTGCGAGGCGGAAAAATGCTCGTCGAGCGCACACGGGATGCCGACCACCAGCGCGCGGAAAATCGCCGTGATCCAGGCGCCGGTGTTGTAGAGCGGCATGCAGTTGTAGACTACATCACCTGGCTTGGCACCGAAGTATTCCTTCGCACTTTCAGCGGCATTGACCCACACATTGTGCGGCTGCATCACGCCCTTGGATTTGCCGGTGGTGCCGGAAGTCCACAGGATCGCGCAGGTGTCGCCGTAATGGATGTCAACGGCGGGCGGCTCCGCATCCGGCAGCGTGTCGAAGCTGGCGATGTCGATGGCGCCGGCCGGCAAGCTGCCGCCGTCATTCACTTTGACCACCAGTGCACCGTAGCTGCCGGGCTTCACCGCTTCCTGCACGCGCGGGAACTTGTCGGTATCGGTGACCAGCACCTTGCCCTTGCTGTCCTCGATGGCTTCAGCCAGCCACTCGCCCTTGTAGTCGCCGTTGATAGGCACCCACACGGCGCCGAGCTTGTTGACGGCAAACGCCATCTTGATGAACTCCACGCAACTGCGCATGAAGATGATGACGCGGTCGCCTTGCTGCACGCCCAGGCCAGCGAGGCCAGCGGCGTAGCGGTTCACCGTGCGGTTCACCTCACCGAAGGTGTAGACCTTGTCATCGACCAGGTAGCAGGGCGCATCGGGGATGGCCTGCGCCTGCAAGGTCAGGATGCGGCCCAGGGTGCGGTCGGCGGGATTGTCGAGCGGCAAAATGTTCATACAGCGTTCCTGCGTAGGGCCGTGTCACACGCTGAACGTGCGGTCGGCATGGATGGTGATGGTCCGGCCGACAAACTCTTCCTGCATCATCTGTTGCAGCAGTAGCTTGTCGCTATTGCGCACTACAGTACGGGCGCCGTCCGGCGTATCACAATACGCAAAAGCGTGGGAGGGTTCATCCTTATTGAAAACCACGGTGTAACCTGCGATTCGCGCCGGGCCGGTGTAGTCGCCGGTCACGGGCAGCGGCTGGTCAACAGCCGCGACCTCGTCGGTGATGTCGGCAAAGGCGTAGCCCTGCGGGTTGGGGCGATTGGCGAGGATCGCGACGGCCTGTTTGCCGAAGATGCCGCTGAGGTTCGAGGTCAGCCCGTATTGCGGCTGGCTCTGTTCCTTGTCGCGCAGCACTTCGACCATGCGCGCCACGCCATCAAGGGCGCCGTGGTTGTACGGGCCGCCGGCAAAGGCCATTGAGCCGGTGACGGACCACGGGCAGACGCCGTCGAGTTGCAGGTCATAGGCAAATGACTGCACGGAAGACGGGAAGCAGCTGTACAGGTCGGCCGCCACGATGTCGCGGTGGCTGATACCGGCGAGCTGGTAGGCGCGCTGGCCGGCCAGCACGGTGCCCGGGTGGCTGTGCAGCTGCTTCTGCTGGGCGAGGCAGACCACGTGGCGCGACTGCGCGGCCGATACCGGGTAGATAAAGCGCGATTCATCAAGACCGAGTTCCCTGGCCTTACCGTAAGAGCAGACGATGATCGCCACCGCCTGGTTCACGTTCCATTGGCTGTTGTGCTTCTTGGTGTAGGGGAAGGCCAGCATCGCATTCTTGCCGCCGGCATTGCGGATCTCGTCGGCTGGCACGATGTCGCGGCTCCAGGCGTGCGGGTTGCTGGCGGCAATCTCGCTGAAGCTGCTGTAGAGCGCGGCGATCTCGTCGCGGTGCTGGTCCGGCGTCAGGCCGCGGCTGTGGCGGATGGCGGATTCGATGACGGCGAACAGCTCCACCGGCATCATGATGCCGGCCTGGGCCTCGACATCGGTCGCGAACGGGTCCGGGGTCGGGTGGTAGACGTCAGGCGGCGGGGTGTCGTCGCCCTGCACGGTGTTGCTGACAGCCTGGCCATTGATCTTGGCACGCAGCTCGCGGTACTTGGCTTCGCCGCCGGTCACGACACCGATCTGCTGCTCACCGGCGGCAATCGCATCGAACAGGTTGAACAGCGGGGTCAGCTGTAGCACGCCGAGGTCGGCGAGGATGCTGCGCGCGCCAGGGCAGCCGACGGCATCGGCAATCAGCTTGCCGGGGTTGCGGTACTGCCACATGCCCTGTTCGACGGAAATGGATTCCAGTTGCGCGAGGATGGCGTCCGAGCCGGCATCCCTGGCGGCATCGCGCACGGCATTGATCATCAGCTGCACGGGTTCGGCGCTGGCGGTCGCGTCGTCCAGTTTTTCCTGGCAGAAGCCGACGCCGATGATGACGGGGGTGTTGGGGGCGGGGGCGGTCATGGCAAGCACTCCGGTTGTCCAGGTCGTTTCGTATACTACGGTATACCTTTTGCCCGTCTTTAGGTAAAAATACCGAGGAAGCCACTTTGCCCAGAACGGAGCCGGACCATGAGTGACCAGAGCATGCAATCCCTGCTTGAGCAACAACGCACAGCGTTTCTGAACGAAGGGGCCGTCTCTGCCGACACCCGTATCGACCGCCTGCGCCGCCTGTACCGGCTGGTCGGCGAGCACCAGCGCGCTATCACGGAAGCCTGCAGCGTCGACTTCGGCAACCGCTCGCTGCAGCAGAGCCAGATGGGCGAGATCCTCGCCGTGATGCAGAACTGCGAGCACGCGATCAAGCATGTGCGGCGCTGGATGAAAGCGGAAAAACGGCCGGTGATGTTCCCGCTGAACCTGCTGGGCGCCAAAGCGCGAGTTGAATATGTGCCGAAAGGTGTGATCGGTGTGCTCGGCACCTGGAACTTTCCGGTCTACACCGCGCTGTCACCGGCGGCTGGCATTCTCGCTGCCGGCAACCGCTGCATGCTGAAGCTCTCCGAGCTGAATCCCGCCACCTCGGCGCTGCTGCAGAAACTGGTGAGCGATTATTTCGACCCGAGCGAACTGGTGGCGATCACCGGCGGGCCGGATGTCGGTGCCGAATTTGCTGCGCTGCCGCTGGACCACATCATTTTCACCGGCGGTACCGGCATCGGTCGCCACATCCTGCAGGCCGCGGTGCAGAACCTCACGCCGTGCACGCTGGAACTCGGCGGCAAGTCGCCGGTGATCGTCGGTCGCAGCTACGAGATCGTGAAAGCGGCCGAGCGCATCATGAGTGGCAAGCAGCTGAACCAGGGCCAGGCCTGCCTTGCGCCGGATTATGTGTTTGTGCCGAAAGAGCAGCTCGATACCTTCGTCAACACCTGTGTCAGTTTCTACAGCCAGCTGTTCCCGACCATCAAGGACAACCCGGATTACAGTTCGGTGGTGAATGCGCGTCACCAGCAGCGCCTGCTGAACTACATCCGCGATGCGCGCGAGAAGGGCGCCAAGGTGGTCGAGATCAACCCGGCCAACGAGGATTTCAGCCAGCAGAAGCCGGGCATGCACAAGATCCCGATGACGCTGGTCATCAACCCGACCGATGACATGCTGTGCATGCAGGAAGAACTGTTCGGGCCCATGCTCTGCATCAAGGCCTACAGTGATGTGCAGGAGTGCATCCAGTACATCAACCACCGGCCGCGCCCGTTGGGCCTGTACTATTTCGGTGAGGATGCGGCGGAGGAGCGCCTCGTGCTGGACCAGACTATCAGCGGCGGCGTGACGCTCAATGACGTGATGCTGCACACCAGCTGTGAAGACCTGCCGTTCGGCGGCATCGGCCATTCCGGCATGGGTGCGTACCACGGCATCGACGGCTTCCGCACCTTCAGCCATGCGCGGGCGGTGTACAAGCAGACCAAGCTCGACATCATGAAGCTTTCCGGCATGCTGCCGCCGTACGGTGACAAGTGCCAGAAGCAGCTGGACAAGCTGACGAAGGTGAAGAACCTCTGACGTGGAAATCCCCGGCGGGGGACTCTGGACAAAGCCAAACTGGTAAAGCACACTTGACCAGTTGACAGTAGACCAGACAGGTTATTCACCATGAGCCAGGGCAATCACCAGAATGCGGATTACATCGTCGTCGGCGGCGGTTCGGCCGGCTGCATCATCGCGGCGCGGTTGTTGCAGGCGAAAGCCGGCACGGTGGTGCTCATCGAACGGGGTGACCGTTCCGAGGCCAACCCGGAAACCCTGAGCGCCGACGGCTTCAAGTACGCCTTCGCCAATGACAAGGTGATGCTGGACCGCCTGTCTATCCCGCAACCCGAATGCAACGGCCGCACGCTGTATGCCGGCTCCGGTTCGGTGATCGGCGGCAGTGGCGCCGTGAACGGCATGGTGTACACGCGCGGCGACAAGCTCGATTTCGAGCAGTGGCCTGCCGGCTGGCAATGGGCGGATATCGAGCCGGCGTTCCAGGCGCTGGAGCAGGGCCTGCGCATCCGCCATCGCGAAGGCACCACGTTTACCGAGAAGGCGCTCGCAGCAGCAGAAGCGGTCGGCTTCAAGCGCAAGCACGGCATGAACGACGGCGCACTGTGCGGCTTCATGGGCTACAACGACATGAACTTCGAAGGCGAGGAGCGGCGCAATACCTACACGGCGTTCCTGCGCGAACAGATGAACAATCCGGCGTTCACCATGCACACGAAAAGCGTGGTGCACAAGGTGTTGTTCGAAGGCGATCGAGCTGTCGGTATTGACGTCGAAATCAAGGGCAAGCGGCAAACCATCCATGCCAACAAGGAAGTGATCCTGTGCGCCGGCGCGCTGGAAACGCCAAAGTTGCTGATGCTGTCCGGCGTGGGCCCGGCCGATCACCTCAAGTCGCTGGGCATCCCGGTCGTGAAAGACATTCAGTCCATCGGCGCCAACCTGCACGACCACCCGAACGTGGCGATGTTCTATCAGGGCCGCAAGCCGGTGGATTTCGGCTACCCGCAGGTCTACGGCTTTGACCGCTTCAACCCGGATTTGCCCCTGCCGGAAGGACAGGCCGACACCTGCATGGCGTGGATGAGCGCGCCGGTGACGATGCAGCAGTCCATGCGCCGCATGGGGCCGGCGACGATGCTGAAGGGCAAGCAATTCTTCAATCCGGTGTTGCGCTTCCTGGTGCGTACGGCGGTGATCATTGCGACCTCGCTGCCGCCGGTGAACAGGATGATCAACAACCTGTACGGCATTGTGGTGATCCTCGGCAAGCCGCTGTCGCGCGGCACACTGCGCCTGGCTTCCACCAGCGTGAAAGAACCGGCATTGATCGATCTCGCTTATTTCCGCGATCCCGCCGACATGGACACGATGCTGAATGCGATCGCGAAAGCGCGCGAGATCGCGGCACACCAGGGACTGAAGGAGTGGGGCAACAAGCCGCTGGCCGGCCAGCTCAATTCCAGCAAGCCGGAAGTGTGGAAGAAATGGGTGCTGAACAACGTGATGACCACGTTCCATTTCTGCGGTACCTGTTCGATGGGCGAGGAAGCCGACAAGCCGGTGGATACGGCACTGCGCCTGAAAGGCCTGAAAGGGTTGCGCATTGCCGATGCGTCGGTGATTCCGGTGATCCCGGTGTCGGCGCTGAACGCGCCGTCGATGATGATCGGTTACCGTGCCGTGGATTTCATTCTTGCTGACAACAGGTGAATCATGCGCTACTACGAAGATATCGAGATTGGCCAGCAGACGAAAACCCGCGAGTACCATGTCTCCAAGGAAGAGTTGATCGCATTTGCGAAAGAGTGGGACCCGCAGCCGTTCCACATCGACGAGGAAGCGGCCAAGCACTGGCCCACTGGCCTGATCGGCACTAGCGTGCACAGCTACGCCATCATCAACAAGCTGTTTGCCGAGATTGCGGCGCAGGGCGATGACCCGATCGCGATGGTGGCTGGCCTCGGCATCGACGAATGGCGCACGCCGAACCCGCTGCGCCCCGGTGATACGGTGCATGCCGTGGGTTTTGTGGAGGCCAAGCGCGAGTCCAGCTCGAAACCGAACCTGGGTATCCTCACGTCTGTCAGCCAGCTGGTGAACCAGAATGGCGATATCATCCTCACCTACAAGAGCAACGGCCTGGTGATGAAAAGGCCGCAAACCTGAGGGGGCTTTACCGATGCGCACTGTCACGGCACCTGTGGGTTACATGAGTCATGACGGTGTTGCCATTGACACCGTGCGTCCCGGTGGTGTGTTGCGCGCTCCCACGCGTCCGAACGATGACGAAATCTACAAGGCGATGGCGCTGCATGATTGCGCATTGCGTGATCTGGCCTCGCCCGGTTGTCCGACGCCGTCACTGGCCACCACCGGCTTCGACACCATCAGCCTCGCGCCACTGGCTGCGCTGCAGGACATCCTGCAGGCCATCCGCAAGGCCAATGTCATCACGCCGGCCCAGATCCGGCAGATCCGCCGCGAATTGCTGTTCAAGTCTTTCCGGCTGTCGGACGGCCGCCAGCTGCGCATCCTCTTCATTGCCGGGGAGGGCACGATCCTGCGCAAGGCTGGGCCGAATGGCCTGAAGGTCAACCCGGATGAGCCGATCACCGACACCAATGGCCATGACGGGGCGCAGGCAATCCATGGTGACCAGGATGTGCACGGCACGCCGCTGAGGCAGCTGCTGTTCGGGTTGGCGCCGAGGCTGTTCAACCACGAGTCACCGGAAGGCAGCAACCGCAACGCCAGGCTGCATATCCTGAATATCTGGATCCCGCTGCAGCAGATCACGCGGCCGCTGATCCTGATGGATGGTCGCACGCTCGACCGGAAGCAAC
>CALMIC010000306.1 GCA_937864065.1 uncultured Cellvibrionales bacterium
GTGCCGACCACGCTGCTGGTGCCGCAGGTCATCGACGCCTGTGCCGGCAAGGTGCCGGTGCTGGCAGCCGGCGGCTTCAAGGACGGTCGCGGCCTGGTGGCGGCGATGGCCTGGGGTGCCGACGGCATCGCGATGGGCACCCGCTTCCTGCTGACGCAGGAAAGCCCTGTGCCGCAGGAGACCAAGCAGCGCTATATCGCCTGCAAGAACCCGGCGGAGATCATTGTCTCGACCGCACTCGACGGCATGCCGCAGCGCATGATCCTGAACGAATTTCTCAGCGGCATCGAGAAGGCCAGCCCGCTGCGCAAGTTAGTGCTCGCTATGCAGAATGGCCTTAAATACCGAGCTATGACCGGCGCCAGCTTCCTGTCACTGTTCCAGTCGGCCCTGGCGATGGCGAATGAAGACGACATGACGCTGTCGCAGGCGATGTTCTCGGCCAACGCGCCGATGATCATCCAGAAGGCGATGGTCGAAGGACGACCGGCCGAGGGTGTGCTGCCGTCGGGCCAGGTGGCGGGCACCATCGACGACCTGCCGACCTGCGCGGAGCTCATCGCCCGCATCGTGGCGGAAGCGGAAGAGCGCCTGACGGTACTGGCCAGCAGGGTGCAGTGAAATCCTCCGGGTAGACCTCCCCAGCTTCATGGGGTAGCATCGCCTTCGATTCCGGATAGACACCGGACAGGTAACGAGAGGTTTTCCCGATGTTTTTCACCCGTCGTCCCGCTGCCATTGGCGCGGCCCCTGCCGATTCCACCCCCTGCCCGCACCGCCGCCGCCTGCTGAAAGGCATGGCCGGTGTCGCCACGCTGGCTGCCATGCCCGACATGGCCCACGCACTGTCGCGTTCCGGCAGCAGTGCCCGCGCGCTGGCCTTCAAGCATATGCATACCGGCGAACAGCTGTCGCTGGTCTACCGCATCGGGGACAGCTATGTGCCGGAAGGCCTGTCACGGCTCGCCCGGCTGATGCGCGATTTCCGCACTGGCGACGTGCACCCGATCGACCCGGCCCTGCTCGACACCCTGTGGCAGGTGCAGGCCAACCTGCGCACCAGCTCACCGTTCGACATCATCTCGGCCTACCGCTCGCCGAAGACGAACACGATGCTGCGCGGCCGCTCGGCCCATACCGGCGTGGCGAAGGACAGCATGCACCTCTACGGGCGCGCGATCGATATCCGCCTGCCCGGCGTTGCGCTGGCCGATGTGCGCGATGCGGCCCTGGAACTCAAGCGCGGCGGTGTCGGCTACTACGCCGATTCCGGCTTCGTGCACCTCGACACCGGTCGAGTGCGCCGCTGGTAATTCCAGGTCCCGACACCGTAGGGGCGGCCCTGGTGGCCGACCTTTTTGTTGTTTGTACCACATACGTCCCTGAATCCGGACGTCCAGGGCATTACACCGCCGTCATGCCTATGGGTTATCGTGTTGCCAAACGGAAACAGTAGGAAACCCTGATGACAACGGTACACGGCTCCTGTTTATGTGAAAGCGTGAAATTCAGTGTAACGACGGATGCACTGAAGCTTTACCAGTGCCACTGCTCGGTGTGCCGCAAGGTATCCGGTTCGGCGTCGGGTACGGCATTTTTCGCACGCAAGGCATCATTTGCCTGGCTGGGCGGGCAAGAGCAAGTAAAAGTATTCAGGCGCGAATCCGGCTACAGCGTGCATTTCTGTTCCACCTGCGGCAGCCCGCTGCCGCACGACTTCATGGGCGAGTATGTCTGGGTGCCGGCAGGACTGCTGGACGCAAATGTAGAGGGGAATATCGCGATGCATTTGCATCTGGATTCGAAAGCACAGTGGGAAACTGCGCCAGTAGGTGGACTACATTATCCCGGCTCGCCGGCGCTGGATGAGCTATTGCGCATGGTCGTTTAGGGCTGCGGCGAGTGTCGCATCCTGTTGGTAGATATCCTGCGGGAACAGAGCCGAGCCATCGTCAGCCACATTCGCCGTGAAATACATCAGCAGCACTGGCATGCGCTCTTTCAGCGCCAGGTGCTGGTCAGTACTCGCGGCAATTTTCGCATTCACTTTTGCCTCATCCCACTCGCCCTGCGTCTGCAGCGCGAACAGTGCCAGCCCCATCGGGTTGCCTAGCCGCACACAACCGTGGCTGAAGTCGCGGCGGTCTTTTGCAAACAGGCGTTTCGATGGCGTGTCGTGCATGTAGATGTTGTCATCATTCGGGAATACAAACTTGAGTCCGCCGAGCGCATTCTTCTCGCCAGGACGCTGGCGGATGCGGTAGTCACCCATGATGATGCCGTTGATCTCGTCCGGCCCAGCGTGGCTACCGTGCACGCCATTGCTGCCAACCAGCTCCATGTCCTCATGCACGAGGTAGGCGGGATCCTTGCGCAACTTGGGAATGATTTCCTTGGTGGCGATGCTGCGCGGCACGTTCCAGTACGGGCTGAACACCAGTGAGCTCAAGGTCTTCGTCATCACCGGTGTTTCGTTCTTGCCGGCAATACCGACCACCACCGGCATCGTCAGCGCCACTTGCGGGCCGTCTGCTGCAGGCGTGTAGGCCCACAGCGTGAATTGCGGGATGTTGATGACGAGGTAGCGCCCCTGCACCACATGGTCATCCATCCAACGCAGCCGCTCCATGGCCAGCTCGATCTGCCGGACGCGGGCCGGCAACGGCACCTGCAGCACCTCGTAAGTCTGCTTGCCGATGACGCCATCACTCGCCAGCGCATGGCGCGCCTGGAAGCGCTTGACCGCCTCGACCAGCGCCCCGTCATACACGGCCGGTAGCGGTGTGCCGGCCGGCAGGTCGCCGAGTATCGTCAGCCAGTCCGCCAGGGCCGCAAGACCCGGCCACGGCTGGCCCGGCTCCAGCTTGCGTCCCGGCAAGGGCGGCAAGGCCGGGCCGTGCGGGTGCTGCGCCGCGAGAGCCCGGTAAGCCGGCAGCAGCTGGCGCAGCGCGGCATAGGGCGGTAACTGCGGTCGCACGGTGGCGACGGCGGCCGGCAGGTCACCAGCGGTCAGTACCTGCTGGAGATGCTGTGGCAAGCGGGCCAGCTGCGGGGCGAGGTCGATATCCAGTCCCACGCTGCGCGGCGCGACGCGGCCGATGCTCAGGTGCTCCAAGTAGCGGGCCAATGTGCGGCTCAGCGCCAGGTCGAAAGCCGCTTGCTCACTATCGCTACCGGCGTGTTGCGCCAACCGGTCGTGCTGCTGTTGCAGTGCCACCAGTTGGTAGTCTGCGGGATCAAGTGCATCATCTGCCGCCTGGGCCACCAACTGCAGCGCCTGCGCGGCGCGCGCGGTCGGCCGGCCATCGTCACCAAGCCACAGCGGGGCAAACTGGCGCGCCTCGTAGAGCGGATGCAAGGACCCCTGCACCTGCACGGCGATATCGGCTGCCGGCGCCGCCGCCACCGGCAGCACAGGAAACAGGGCCAGGGCGATGACAGCTAAGCGGGCGACAGACAACACGAAACGGATCCTTGGCCTTGATATGCAACCGTTGATTTCCTGCGCAGCATAGCGCAAAACTCCGCCGTGCTTTGTGGGCTTCCGGACGGACTGCTAATATCGCCGCCTGACCAACTCGCCGCTTATTCCACGAACCACCCTTCCCATGAGGAACACCATGAGCAAGCCATTCACCACCAGCATCGACAGCCAGGGCATCGCCGAACTGGTGTTCAACAAGCCACCGGTCAATGCCTTCACATCGCAGGGCTGGGCTGACATTGCCGCCGAGATCGAGGCACTGGGCAACAATCCCGCTGTGCGCGTCATCATCATCGCTGCCGAAGGCCGCGGCTTCTGCGCTGGCGTCGATATCAAGGAACTGGCGGCTGATGGCAACCTGATCACCCGCGTCAACAAGGGCAACTACGACACGTTCAAGGCCATCCACCGCAACCCGAAGCCGGTCATCGTCGCGGTGCACGGTTTCGTGCTGGGCGGCGGCATCGGCATTTCGGGTGCAGCCGATATTATTGTCGCGTCCGAATGCGCCACCTTCGCGGTGCCGGAAGTGGACCGCGGCGCGATGGGTGGTGGCGCCCACCTGCAGCGCATGTTCCCGGTGCAGAAAGTGCGCTACATGTATTTCACCGGCGAGGCGATCACTGCGCAGGAGGCTTACCGCCTCGGCGCCGTGGAAAAAGTGGTGCCGCGCGAACAGCTGCGCGAGACGGCGCGCGAGATCGCCGTGAAAATCGCCGCCAAGAGCCCGGTGATGATCGCGCTGGCAAAAGAAGCACTCACCGGCATCGAAGACGGCAACCTGGAAGACAAGTACCGCTGGGAGCAGGGCTTCAC
>CALMIC010000307.1 GCA_937864065.1 uncultured Cellvibrionales bacterium
GCTATGCCCGGCAGGAAAGCTGCTTATTCGCCGGCCGTCTGCATGAATTGCCAGGCACCATTGCGTACCTGGTACAGGGATACCGGGCTGTTGACGAGGTCCCCCTTGGTATCAAAGCGGATCGTCGAGGTCAGGCCCGGGTACTCCATCGCGGCCAGCACCGTGCGGTAGCGGGCAGGATCGGCACTGTTGGCCAGTTGCATGGCCTTCGCCATCATGCGCATCGCGTCGTAGACATAGGGCGCATACAGCTGGATCACGCCATAACGGGCCTCGAACTTCTGCCGGAAGGCGGGGCCACCATTCATCTTGTCGAGCGGGATGCCCGGCAGCGAGCCGATAACGCCTTCCGCATCATTGCCGGCCAGCTTTAGGAATTCGGCCGTGTACAGTCCATCTCCACCCATCAGTGGCAGTGTCATGCCCAGCGCCCGCATCTGCTTCACCATCGGTGCGCCCTGGGCATCCATGCCGCCGTAGAAGAGCAGCTGGGCATCAGAACCCTTGATGCTGGTCAGGATGGCATTGAAGTCGCTGGCCTTGTCGGTGGTGAATTCACGCTTGACCACTGTCGCGCCCAGCTCGACCGCTGTTTTCTCGAACACGTCGGCAAGACCCTGGCCGTAGGCCGTGCGGTCGTCGATGATGGCCAGTTTCTGCAGGCCCAGGGTCTGCACGGCGTAGCGCGCCAGCTGGCGGCCTTGCTGGCTGTCATTGGCCATAACGCGGAACACGCCGGGAAAACCTTGCGCGGTATAGGCAATCGCGGTGGCGGAAGGGGAGATCTGTACCAGGCCGGCATCGTGGTAGATCTTGGAGGCCGGGATCGAGGTGCCGGAGTTGAGGTGGCCGATCATGCCGCTGATGCCCTCATCGACCAGCTTCTGTGCCACCTGGGTCGCAGTGCGCGGATCCGCCATGTCGTCTTCCGACAGCAGCTCGAAACGGGTCGGCTTGCCGTCAATCATTATCCCTTCATTATTGAGTTCCTCGATCGCCAGCCGTATGGCGTTCTCGTTGTCCTTGCCAAGGTGCGCCTGGGGGCCGGTCAATGGCGCGGCATGGCCGATCTTCACCACCAGGGTCTCTGCCGCTGCCGCAGCCGGCTGTCCGGCAGCACTGCTGGCAGCCTCCTGTTTGCCGCAGCCGGACAGCAGGGTAGCCATGGCAAGGGTCGCGGCCAGGGTGCGGGCAGTGCGTGACAAGGAGGGCAGCATGTGGGAAGTCCTTGATTTTGCGGATGCGGCGATTATGCGGATAGGTCGGGCAATGTCAAAGCATTACAACGGGAAGCTTAAGGCAGCCTGATCTCCAGCAAAAAACCGGCCCGGATGCAAGTCCGGGCAGCCTTTCATTTTGTAAAAAAATGAGGGTAAAATGCGCCCTCGAAATCGGGATGGCCTTGCATATCTGCTGGTCTGCCGGTCTAGACAACCCCATATCGGAGCTAACCTGAACCATGAGCAGCATTGAAGAACGCGTTAAGAAAATCGTTGCCGAGCAACTTGGCGTGAAGGAAGAAGACGTGAAAAACGAAGCTTCTTTCGTTGAAGATCTTGGCGCGGATTCCCTGGATACCGTCGAGCTCGTCATGGCTCTGGAAGAAGAGTTCGAGACCGAGATTCCCGACGAGGAAGCGGAAAAGATCACCACCGTACAACTGGCGATTGATTACATCAACGCCCACCTGGCCTGAGGCCAGGGTCGCCACAGGCGGCCTTGTACACCAGCTAGACAGCAGGAAAGCCGTTACTGACCAGTGCGGCTTTTCTTTTGTCTGCAATACTGATTTGTTGAGCGGATCCGCATAGGAGCATCTAGCGTGTTGGGCAGAAGAGTTGTAGTGACCGGCCTTGGAATGGTGTCGCCGTTGGGCAACACCGTGCAGAGTACCTGGGAAGGTATCCTCGCTGGCCGCAGCGGCATCGCCACGATCGAGCATTTCGACACTTCGGCGTTCACCACCCAGTTCGCCGGCAATATCCGCGGCCTGGATATCGAGCAATACCTGCCCGGCAAGGATGCCCGCAAGATGGATACCTTCATCCAGTACGGCCTGGTGGCCGGTATCCAGGCGATGGAAGACAGCGGTTTCGTCGTCACCGATGAAAATGCCGACCGCTGCGGCGCGGCGATCGGTTCCGGAATCGGCGGTATCGGTGCCATTGAGGAGAGCCGCGATATCATCAACACCAAAGGTCCGCGCCGCATTTCGCCGTTTTTCGTCCCTGGCAGCATCATCAACATGGTGGCTGGTAACCTCGCGATCAAATACGGCCTGCGCGGCCCGAACATTGCAGTAACGACAGCCTGCACCACCGGCACGCACAACATCGGCCTGGCTGCCCGCATGATTGCCCTCGGCGAGGCTGACATGATGGTGGCCGGTGGTGCTGAAATGGCGTGCACACCGGTTGGCCTCGGTGGATTCGCCGCGGCACGCGCACTCTCCACCCGCAATGACAACCCGCAGGCGGCCAGCCGTCCCTGGGATCGCGACCGGGACGGTTTTGTCCTCGCCGACGGTGCCGGTGTACTGGTGCTGGAAGAATATGAACAGGCCAAGCAGCGCGGCGCAAGAATCTACGCCGAGTTGTGCGGTTTCGGCATGAGCGATGATGCCTACCACATGACATCACCGCCGGATGATGGCAATGGCGCTGCACGTTCGATGATGAATGCATTACGCGATGCAAAAATCAAGGCTGCCGATGTGCAGTACATCAATGCGCACGGCACTTCCACGCCGGCAGGCGATATTGCCGAGTGCCGCGCAGTGAAGACAGTCATGGGTTCAGCGGCTAGCCAGGTCGCGGTCAGTTCGACCAAATCGATGACGGGTCACTTGCTCGGCGCAGCGGGCGCTGTAGAAGCGGTGTTCTCCGTGCTGGCGATTCGTGACCAGGTCGCACCGCCCACCATCAACCTCGACAATCCCGATGAGGGCTGCGACCTCAACTTTGTACCGCACCAGCCGCAGGCGATGGCAATCCGCTACGCCATGTCCAATTCCTTCGGCTTTGGCGGCACCAACGGCACCTTGCTGTTCGGCAAGGTCTGAACCGTGCGGCGGTGAGCCAGCATGCACACTGCCGCTGCCATCCCGCCTGAGTGGGACAGGGCCGTCGCCTATGGCGACGGACTGTTTGAAACGATGGTCGTTTTCGATGGTGCAGTACCCCTGCTGGCCTATCACCAACAACGTTTGCATGATTCGCTGCAGCGGCTAGCTATCGCGTGTGACCTGACGCTCGTCGAGCAGGAAATCACTGACTTCGCCCGACGCGCCGGCAATGGCCTGCTGAAGCTGGTGATTGCCCGCCAGGGCGGCCCGCGTGGCTATGACACCCGCAAGGCAACCGGCACCACGGTCAGCATGCAGGTGTTCCCGTTGCCGCAATACCCCGCCCACCGGCGCACTGACGGTATACGCCTGCACTTGTGCCGGCAGCGACTGGCGGCAGATCCTGCACTGGCCGGCATCAAGCACCTCAACCGCCTGCAACAGGCGATAGCAGCCAGTGAATTGAACCGGGAAATTGCAGAAGAGGGGCTGATGCTTGATGCCAACGGTGCAATCATTGAAGGCACTGTCAGCAATGTGTTCCTCTTTGCGGGCGGCGAGTTGCTGACACCGCGCCTGGACCAATGTGGCGTAGCCGGTGTGATGCGTGCAGCCATCCTGCACGAGCTGGCGCCATCCCTCGGTTTGCCAGTGCGCGAATGCCGCATCACGCTGGCAGACCTGTTGGCAGCTGATGCCGTCTTCGTCTGCAACAGCGTTTTCGGTATCTGGCCGGTGCGTAGCCTGGGTGTCAGCGAACTGCAGCAATCTCCTGGACTGTGCAAGCAGTTTTTTAACCTGCTCGATAGCGCAGGTTACGGCAGGCTCTATGGCTAAGACCGTTGCCCGTTACTTGTTCCTGTCTACATTTGTGCTGTTTGCTGTTGTCAGCATGTACTGCCTGTGGCTGATCAACCAGGCGGTCTACCAGCCACTGAACCTGCCGACGCCGAAACGCACCCTGCTGGTGTCACAGGGTGAAACACTGACCGGCGTGGTGAACGACCTCGCCCGCGAAGGTGTCATCCGCCATCCGGAGTGGCTGCTGTTGTTTGCCAGGCTGCATGAGCAGACCAGTATCCGCGCGGGCGAATACGAGCTGCAACAGGGGCTCACTGGGGAAACACTGCTGCAGCAACTGGCCAGTGGCAGGGTCATCCAGTATCAGGTGACTTTCATTGAAGGCAGTACGCTGGCAGAAAATCTCGCCTTGCTGGCCGGGCAGAAAAAACTGATCGACGATATCGGCAGCATGAGCGAGCAGCAGTATCGTGCCATTTTCGGTTTTGCGCCCGCCGAGGCGGAGGGCTGGTTTTTCCCTGACACTTACAGCTACGTCAGCGGCATGAAAGTCTCGGATGTGCTGAAACAGGCCAACAACCGCATGCGCGCGATTCTCGACGAGGAATGGCAGCAGCGCGCCCGCGACTTGCCTTACCGCAATCCCCATGAAGCGCTGGTGATGGCCAGTATCATCGAAAAGGAAACCGGCATTGCCAGCGAACGCAAGGAAATCGCCGGCGTGTTTGTCCGGCGCCTGAAGAAAGGGATGCGCTTGCAGACGGATCCCACGGTTATTTATGGCATGGGCAAGACTTTCAAGGGCGACCTGAAACGCAGCCACCTGAAGGAATATACGCCGTGGAATACCTATGTCATCGATGGTTTGCCGCCGACGCCGATTGCCTTGCCGGGCCGCGCATCGATCCATGCAGCACTGAACCCGGCGCCGGGCAAGTCGCTGTTCTTTGTCGCGCGCGGTGATGGTTCGCATGTGTTTTCCGAGACCTTGCAACAGCATGAAAATGCCGTCGACGAGTTCCAGCGCCGCCGCAGCAGCCAGTACCGTTCATCGCCGGGCCCAGCCGGCAATGCCACGCCATTGACCCAGGCCGAACCCGACGCATGAGCAGTAGAGGACGTTTCATCACGATTGAAGGCGGCGAAGGGGTGGGCAAGTCCACCAATATCGCCTGTGTCGAACAGTGCCTGCAGGAGCGCGGTATCCGCTACCTGAAAACGCGTGAACCCGGCGGCACGCCACTCGCCGAAGAACTGCGCAACCTGTTGTTGGCGCCTCGCACAGAAAAAGTCTGCGAGAAAACGGAGTTGTTACTGGTCTTTGCCGCCAGGGCACAACATCTCGAACAAGTGATAAGGCCCGCACTGGCGCAAGGCACCTGGGTTTTGTGTGACCGTTTCACTGATGCGACCTATGCCTACCAGGGCGGTGGCCGCGGCCTCTCGCTGGCCACGATTGCGTTATTAGAAGAACTGGTGCAAGAGGGGTTGCAACCCGACCTGACCCTGTTACTCGACGTGGATGTCCGGACCGGCATGGCGAGGGTAGGTAAGCGTGGTGGCGAGGCTGATCGCTTCGAACGTGAACAGCTGGTTTTTTTCGAAGCCGTGCGCGCAATCTACCGTGACCGCGCCGCCAGCAATCCGGCACGTTTCCGCCTGGTGGATGCCGGGCAACCGCTGGCCAGCGTGCAGCACGATATCCGTTGTGCCATGGCAGAGTTCCTGGAGCGCAACCATGGCTGAACAGTCGCTGGTCCTGGCGCCGCTACCGTGGCAGCGTGAACAGTGGTCACTGGTCCAGTCCCTGCTCGAACGCGAACGCCTAGCACACGGGTTGTTATTGCATGGCACGGCCGGTGTCGGCAAAGGCCAGCTGGCGCGCCTGCTGGCGCTCAGGCTGTTGTGTGAATCGCCCAGGCATGGGCTGCCATGCGGCGAATGCCATGCCTGCAGCATGTTTGCCGCCGGTTCGCACCCGGATTTTTTCCTCGCCAGTGCCGCGTATGGCACAAGCGAGGATGACGATGATGGCAAGTCGCGCAAGGGAAGGAAAACTGCCACGACCAGCCGACAGATCCGCATCGATTGTATCCGCGACCTGATCCATTTCAGCCACCAGGCAGCACACCAGGGTGGCCGGCGCGTCGCTATCATCGAACCTGCCGAATGGCTCAATCGCAATGCGCAGAATGCCTTGCTGAAAACCCTCGAGGAGCCCGGCGCCGGACTGTTCATCATCCTCGTCTCGCACGAACCCTCACGCTTGCTGGCCACCACACGCAGCCGTTGCCAGGCCTTGTTGTGCCCGACACCGGAACGCCTCGATGCGCTGGAATGGCTGCGCCACCATGTCGCGGTCGATCGGGCAGAATCAGCACTGGCTTTCTGCCATGGCGCGCCGCTGAAAGCCCTGGCTGCCGTGCATGACGACCTGGATCTGCTGCACCGCGAAGTGATGCTGACACTGGAAGCATGCCGGCAGGATGAAGTGACCTATCTCTTCGCCGCCGAACAACTGGCCAGGCATGATGCCGCGATGGTGTTCGACTGGTGGTACGGCCTGCTGCACCGGTTGTGTTGTGCCAGGCCTGCGGCTGCACTGTTACACTTCACTGACCAGTTGCTCGAAGCGCGCCGCAAGGCGCTGGGCACGGCTAACCCGAATACCCGCCTGCTGTTGGAATCCCTGTTGATCGACTGGGCACAACTGCCGGCCTGAGCATACCGAGGACTGCAACATCATGAGCAAACGACCCGTCTGGCTGTTCAGTATGGACAGCGAACGCTTCTCCGCCGCCCCGATGACGACGGGTGGCCTGAAAGCCTGTTTCCAGAAATATGGCAAGACAGCCGCAGACACCGATATCGAACTGGTGCATTTCCTCGTGCGTGAGGAAATCGAACCCTGGTTCGAACAACAGTGGTTGGCAGAGTGGCAACTGCGCGCAGAGCAGGCTCTTGCGGCAGGCCAGCAGCCGGTTGCCGGTTTCAGTGTCTACACCTGGAATGCTGCCGAATTTATTGACCTCATCCGCCGGATCCGCCAGAGCTGCCCCGGTATCTGGATCATCGTCGGCGGCCCCCATGTACAGCAGGTGGAAGATTACCTGCTGGTTGACCCGATCGATGCGGTCGCCATGGGCGAGGGCGAGTTCACCTTTGTCGAGTTCCTCGATACTGCGCACCTGCAGAGCTGGCACAGTATCAATGGCCTCGCTTTTGTCGAGGATGGTGCTGTAGTCAGGAACCCTGCGCGCGCGCGCACGCTCGACCTGTCAGTATTCCCCTCTGCACTCGATGTGATCCCGCTGACAGACGCCAACGGCAAGCCGCTGTACGAGTCAGTGGCCTACGAGACCAGCCGCGGCTGCCCGTTCAAGTGCTCGTTCTGCGAATGGGGTACGGGGGCACTCGGCACCAAGATCTACCAGTTCCCGCTGGAAAGGGTGCGCAGCGACTGGGAGAAGATCGTCAAGGCCGGCATCGCCAATATCTGGCTCGCCGATTCGAATTTCGGTGCGCTGAAGGATGACATCGAGAAAGCGCGCATCATCTGCGAGCTGAAAGACCGCACCGGCTTGCCGTCTACGTTTGCGACGTCGTGGTCGAAGAAGCACAGCCCGCGCGTGCAGGAAATCGTCAAGCTGCTCAATGCTCACGGTTTGCTGCCCCATTACCAGCTCGCCTTGCAAACCCTCACGCCACTGGCGCTGGAGCTCTCGAACCGCAAGAACATGGCGGCCAACGAATATGAGCCGATTGCCAAAGCCATGGCCGAGGCCGGGGTGCCGATCGCTGCGGAGCTGATCTGGGGCTTGCCGGGTGACAACCTGAAAGATTTCGAGACCAATCTCGACCGGCTGATCGCCACGTTCCCCAACGTCAACATCTTCACCTACAACCTGTTGCCGGGTACCGAGTTCTACGAGAAGCGCTTCGAGTACAGGATAGAAACGGTACCGGTCGCGGGCTACGGTCGAGCCAAAGGCGAATATGTGATCGGCTGCCACACCTTCGATGTCGAGGAGGGCCTGGAAGGCTACTTCCTGATTGCGGCGCACATGGTGCTGGTCCACGGTACCTTGCTGCCGTTCACCATCCGCTATCTGGCACTGGAAGCCAGCATCCCGGCGTCCCCATTGATGCGGGCGATCCTGCGCCGGCTGCTGGAGCAGTATGGGCACATCATCACCGAATCGCCGGTCAATGAACTGACTGTCTACGAGAAGCTGAAGATCTACGAGAACCGGGCTGAACTGTACGTCGCCCTGTTTGACGATATTGAAAAGACCTTCGCGATCATCCGTGAAGCCGTCCACGACTGGCTGGGCAGCCACGGTGCCGATGCCGAGCTCTACCGCCGTGTCGACCTGATGCTGGCGCTGGACATGGCCCTGTGCCCTCGCAAAGGCAACCCGTCGACGGAATACCACCATTTTGCTGCTGATGCTGCAGCGATTATCCGGGCGATGGAAGCCATGGACCTGCCGCCAGCCGCAGCCTTTGCCGGCCACAGCACACTGAAAGTGGACTATCCGGGCGGTGTGGGGACTGTACTGAAGGATCCCGATGGCGGTAGCTGGATGCGCGGTGACTGGTCGCTTGCCCAGCCCGTGGCAGGCCAGCCCGACGTCGTACGGCTGCTGGAACCGGGCGGTGTTTTATAGTCCCTACTATTGTCACAACCGGTGCGGCTGAATTAAGCTGCAGGCAATAAGACCAACGAAGCGGTTGTCCAAGGGGCTGGCAGCCGGCAATGAATCCCGCAAGGATGCAGGAGAGTGACAAGATGCAAGAAAACACCATCCTGCTGGTTGAAGACAATTCCGACGACGAGGCGCTGGCCCTGCGCGCCTTCCGCCATTGCGAATTTGTGAGCAAGGTGGTCGTCGTGCGCGACGGCGCCGAAGCCCTGGATTACCTGTTCGGCACTGGCCAGTACGCCGGTCGCGACACCACCGAACAGCCCAGGCTGATCCTGCTCGACATGAAACTCCCCAAGCTCAATGGCCTGGATGTGCTGCGGCGTATCCGGCAGGACGAGCGGACCCGCTACCACCCCGTGGTGCTGATGACATCCTCCCGCCAGGAGACTGACATCATTGCCGGCTATAGCCTCGGGGCTAACAGCTATGTCCAGAAGCCGGTCAATTTCGACGAGTTCACCGACGCGATGCGCGATCTCGGGCGCTACTGGATGCAGATCAACCGGATACCGAACCTGGCCATCAAGAGTCATCATTGATGATTGATAGTCATTTAAAATCAGTAACTTAAGAAGTTCATTCAATGTTGTTTATGAACTGAACAGAGAAGAAGAGCCATGTATCTGAATGTGCTGATTGCGGATGACAGTGAAGACGACGCCCTGCTGCTGGTGAGGGAGCTGCGGCAAGGTGGCTACCATCCGCAATTCCAGCGGGTGGACACACGCGAGGAGCTGGAACGGGCACTGGAGCAGCGCCACTGGCAGCTGGTGATCACCGACCACACGATGCCAGGCTTCAATTCCAGCGATGTGCTGGAAAGTGTGAAACGTTCAGGTATGGATGTTCCTGTGATCATCGTGTCCGGCACGATAGGCGAGGAAGCTGCAGTACAGGCGATGAAAGCCGGTGCGCAGGACTACATCATGAAGGACAACCTGGCGCGCCTGATCCCGGCGATTGAGCGTGAACTGCGCGAAGTGGAAACCCGTCGCGCCCGTCACCAGGCTGAGCAGGCCCTGTCGCACATGGCTTACCACGACTCGCTGACCAACCTGCTCAACCGCTCGATGCTACACGACCGGCTGGACCAGGCGCTGACACGCGCCCGCCGCGATGACACGCTGGTCGCAGTGCTGTTCATCGATCTCGACCGCTTCAAGATCATCAATGACACCTTTGGCCATACCACCGGTGACATGCTGCTGCAGAGTGCCGCCGAGCGCCTGCGCTCCTGTGTGCGCCGGCAGGACACCATCGCCCGCTACGGCGGCGACGAGTTTGTCGTGGTGATGGAAAACCTCGAGTCGCGCAATGAGGCCGCTGCAGTGGCCCAGGCCATCATCGACGCGATGATGAAGCCGTTCCGCATCAACCACCATGAAATGTATATCGGTTCCAGTATCGGTATCGTGTTCTCGCGCGACTGTGACGGCCGTGGCGAGATGCTGATCAAGCGCGCCGATGTGGCGATGTTCCGCGCCAAGAGCATGGGGCGCAACAAGTACCAGTTCTATGTGGCCGAAATGGGCGACGAGAACGAATCGCGCAACCAGCTCGAGCAGAGCCTCTACCAGGCGCTGGCCCGCAGCGAACTGGAACTGTTCTACCAACCGCAAGTGCATATCAGCACCGGGCGTTTGCGCGGCGCGGAAGTGCTGTTGCGCTGGCGTCACCCGGATCTGGGGCTGGTGGCCCCGGGCCTGTTCATCGACTTGCTGGAGGAAACCGGCCTGATCCTGCCGGTGGGTGAGTGGGTATTGCGCACCGCCTGCCAGCAATGGAATGACTGGCTCAAGGAAGGCGTGATCACCGAAGAGCATGTGGTATCGGTGAACATATCCTCCTACCAGTTCAAGGGTGCAGACCTTGTCTTTACTGTCGGCAATATCCTCGCGGATACCGAGTTGCCGCCGCACATGCTGGACCTGGAAATCACTGAAGGCACGCTGATGGAAGACACCCAGCTCAGCCAGCAAATCCTGCAGACGCTGAAGGAAATGGGTGTACACCTGTCGATTGACGATTTCGGCACCGGTTACTCGTCATTGAGTTACCTGAAGAAATTCCCCATCGATTGCCTCAAGATTGACCAGTCTTTCGTGCGCGACCTGATCAACAATGCGGACGATGCCGTCATCGCCACCGCCATCATCGGCCTGTCGCACAACCTCAACATGAAAGTGATCGCCGAAGGCGTCGAGAACAACGATGTTCTGCAGTTCCTCGCAGAACAGAATTGCGATATGTACCAAGGCTATCATTACTCGCGCCCCGTGCCACTAAGCGAGTTCTTCGGCATCCTGCAGCGCGAACTGAAGGAAGTCGCCTGAGCGGCTGCCGGCCTCAGGCGATCGTTCCTGCATAGGCAATGAGCGTGGCAGTCATCGCCACGTTCAGTGATTCCACGCCATTGGCCATTGGCACCGACACGGTGGTGTGGGGCACTTGCCTGACGCCTGCCGATACGCCATCTGTTTCATTACCCAACACATAGATGACCGAGCCCCGTGGACGGAAACCGAACAGGGACTGGCGGCTACCGGCTGCCATGAGGCAAACCTGCATGCCGTGATCGGCCAGTTCCCGCAGGGTGTCAGGCAACTGTTCGCACACAAACACCGGAACACGGAAAAAAGTGCCAGCACTGGCCTTGATCACCAGCGAATCCAGCCTGGCACAGCCACGTTTCGGCAGGATGACACCATCCATGCCGCCGGCAGCAGCCGAGCGCAGGATCATGCCGACATTCTGCGGGTTGGTGACCTGGTCGAGCGCCAGCAGCCGCAGCGGTCTGCCAGCCGCCAGCCCCGGCAATTCCCTGGCCTGGCGCAGGTTCGGCATGCGGATATCGAGGGCAACCCCCTGGTCCTGCTTGCCGTTGCGGGAAATACGCGACAGCGCCAGGCGCGTATGCCAGGCCAGTGGTACCCCGCGCTGCTCCGCCACTTGCAGGATATCGGCCATGGTGCCACCACTGCGGTTGGATTCGGCGAGGTGCAGCTTGTAAGGCTGGAGTGACTTGTCCTTCAGGGCTTCCAGCACCGCCTGGCGGCCATACAGCGTGAAAAGGTCAGCGGGAAGCGCGGTTCTGGGGCTGTTCATTGGCATCGGCAGGACAGGCTAAGCAGAATCGGCAGTATAGCGACGCTTGTCTATTGCTGGCCATGGATCGAGAATTGCGACAACCTCCGGCGATAGCAAGAAGGATTCCGCATGAGCACCGTCAACCTGTCAGGATTTGTCCGCCTTGGCATCAACGCCAACATGATCAGGCGCTACCAGCCATTCAGCGAGCTGAATGACAAGTACTGCAAGCAGGTGCTGTTCGCCAGCCAGATCATCGAATTTGCCAAGGGCGATACGGTTTTCAGGGGCAAGCCGGACCGCAGCCGTTACTACTTCCTGCTGAAAGGGAAGCTGGTGTTCAAGACCGGCATGTTGTCGAAAAAAACCATCGATAGCCAGGACGCTGCTGCGCGGTTTGATATTTGCCCGCAATTGCCGGACGGCGCCGATGTGCAGGCAGCAGAAGGCGGACACCTGTTGTCGGTCGAGGCCAACCTGATGGATACCGCGCTGGCCTGGATGCAGGCGAGTGAACCAGAGCCGGAACCGCTGCCGCCGGCAGCGCCGGCAGCCTTGCTGGTGGTGGAAACGGTAGAGGAAGAAGAAGATGACTGGATGTCATCCCTGCTGTCCTCGCCACTGTTCTTCAACCTGCCGCCAGCCAACATCTCACGCGTTTTCAGCTTGTTCGAGCGGGTGGAGGCTGCCAAGGGCGAGGAAATCATCCGCCAGGGCGACCAGGGCCATCACTTCTATGCGCTGATCCACGGCAAGGCGAGGGTGCTGGTGGATGACCAGCCGGTCGCCGAATTGTCAGCGGGTTCCTATTTTGGTGAGGATGCCTTGCTGTCCGACGCACCGCGCTCGGCCTCGGTCGTCATGCTGACAACCGGGGAGATCGGTCGACTCGAGCGTGAGCATTTCCAGAGTTTGCTGAAGGATCCGGTCGTCAAGTTCATCACGCCGGAAGACGTTGGCAAGCAACTGATGAAGCGCGGCAACAAGTGTGTGCTGGTCGATGTGCGTTCACCCGAGGAATTTGAACACGCACCATCGCCGAACAGCCGCAACATTCCCTGTCGCGAATTGCGGGCGGTCATTCCTGCGCTGGACAAGGATGCACTCTATTTCATCAGCCAGGAGGGCGGCAAACGCAGCGAACTGGCAGCGCATCTGTTTTCACAGGCAGCCCTGCAGGCTTTTGTCATCCGGGAATAGTAGAATCCTGTTTCTTCCTGTAGCAGTGTGTGAGCCATGAGCGACAAATTCGATGTGATCTTCATCGGCGGCGGCCCCGGTGGCTATGTCGGTGCCATCCGCGCCGCCCAGCTGGGCCTGGCCGTGGCTTGTGTCGAGAAGATGAAAGGCAAGGACGGCAAGGCCACGCTCGGCGGCACTTGCCTCAATGTCGGCTGCATACCCTCCAAGGCCTTGCTCGACAGCTCCTATAAATTCCATGAGGCGAGGGAGGGCCTTGCTGTACACGGTATCACTGCCAGCGGTGTGGCCCTCGATGTGCCGGCCATGATTCGCCGCAAAGACGACATCGTCAAACAGCTCACCAGCGGCATCACACAGCTGTTCAAGGCCAACGGTGTCACCCACATCAAGGGCTCCGGCAAGCTGCTGGCCGACCGGCGCGTGGCGGTGCTTGACGATGCCGGCACCGAGACCCTCTACGAGGCCAGCCATGTCGTGCTGGCAACAGGTTCTGTGCCGATCGACATCCCGGTGGCGCCGCAGGATGGCCAGTACATCGTCGACAGTACCGGCGCACTCGAATTCAGTGAGGTTCCGCCAAGGCTCGGCATTATCGGCGCGGGTGTGATCGGCCTGGAGCTCGGCAGTGTCTGGAAACGTCTGGGCAGCGACGTGGTGTTGCTGGAAGCCATGGACAGCTTCCTGCCGGCCATGGACCAGTTCATTGCGAAAGAAGCGAAAAAGACCCTCGGGCGGCAGGGGCTCGATATCCGCCTGGGTTGCCGCGTCAGCACTGCCAGCGTGAAAGAAGGCAAGGTCGAGGTCAGATACAGCGACAAGGACGGCAACCCGCAACAGGAGCTGTTTGACCGTGTCATCGTCTGCGTCGGGCGCAAACCGAACACGGCCGGTCTGTTCGCGGAAGATTGCGGGCTGAGCCTGGACCAGCGCGGGCGCATTGCCGTTGATGGCCAGTGTGCCACCAACGTGCCGGGTGTCTGGGCTGTCGGTGACCTGGTGCGCGGCCCGATGCTGGCCCACAAGGCCTCGGAAGAGGGCGTGATGGTTGCCGAGCGTATCGCCGGCCACAAGGCCCAGATGAACTACGACCTGGTGCCGGGCGTCATCTACACCCACCCGGAGGTCGCCAGCGTCGGCTTGACCGAGGAACAGGTGAAGGAGAGCGGGCAGGCCTACAAGGTCGGCATGTTCCCGTTTGTCGCCTCCGGCCGGGCACTCGCGGCGAATGATACGGCAGGCCTGGTCAAGCTCATCGCCAGCGAAGAGTCCGACCGCATCCTCGGCTGCCACATTGTCGGCGCCAGCGCTGCCGATCTGGTGCAGCAGGTGGCGATCGCGATGGAGTACGGTGCCACGGCCGAAGACATCGGCATGATGGTGTTCGGCCACCCGACCCTGTCGGAGGCGGTGCGGGAAGCAGCGCTGGCCGTCAATGGCCACGCCATCCACATCGCCAACCGCAAGAAGCGCTGAACGGCGCGTATTCTCCGCAAATCTGCCCCGAACAGCCCTGAAACGGTTGGGCTGGGGCCGTCTAGCGTGTAAACTTCGCGCGCATTTATTTGGGGATGGCGCAGGCCAACAGCCTTTGCCCATCGTTTCAGGCAACCCCGGCGACTTGCCGGGTCATCAGAGAGCGGTAAAACATGAATCTTCATGAGTATCAGGGCAAA
>CALMIC010000308.1 GCA_937864065.1 uncultured Cellvibrionales bacterium
CCGATGAGGTAACCCTGGTATCCGGGGTCGACACAGACTTCCATGCCATACAGCCAGTCTCCATGCGGGTCGTGTTTCGCTGCATAGCCGTTGCCAGTGATCTCGATCCAGGAATGTGGCTTAAGTGCTACGCGGCCGCTGATGCGAAAGGTGGCGCAGTACCCGATAATCTTGTCATCGACCGTGACTACAAATTGCCCCTGGGGGAAGTTGTTGATCTGGCCGATGATCTCGCTTTCGGCATAACCGCGCATGTCAGTGTTGCTGTAGACACGATGGGTAAGCAAGGCGATGGCCTTCACATCCATCAGGTTGGCATTGCGTACGATGAGACGGCTGCGGGCATCCCCCAGCGAGCTGTCAGTGACTGCCTTGGTCATATCGATGTCGTTTGTTGCTGTGACTGGACAGCATGGCAACAGGCTGTGACGAAATGATGACTGCAAGCCAATTTGCCCGGACCTACAATGTCCACCATTACAGACAGGAGCACGATATGAAAATCCTCGTCATCGGCGGCGCCGGCGTCACCGGCACCCCTATCGTCCGCCAGCTGCTCGCCCGCGGCTGCGATGTCACCATCCTGCATCGCGGCGTGCACCGGGCCAACCTGCCCGACAGCGTCACCCGCATCCAGGCCGACCCTTATGCGAAAGACGGCCTGGCTGCGGCACTGGCCGGCAAGCGTTTTGACACGGTCATCGCCACCTACGGCCGGCTGCGCTATGTCGCGCAGCAGCTGCTCGGCATCACTGACAGGCTCATTTCCGTCGGCGGCGCGGCCCCCGTGTACAAGGGCTGGGGCGAGATGATGGCGCCGAACCCGTGGGAAACCACCCGGCCGACGCCGCTGTTCCTGGCCGAGGACCATCCGCTGGCCAGCGCGGAGACCGCCGACCCGTTCTCGCTGGCCGTGCGCAAGACGGAGCAGGACGTGCTCAGCTTCCATGCTGCCGGCCATTTCAATGTCACGCATTTCCGCTACCCGCTGGTGTACGGGCCGAACAACATCTGCCCTGCCGAGTGGGGTCTGATCCGCCGCGCCCGCGAGAAGCGCCACACGCTGATCCTGCCTGCCGGCGGCCTCACGCTGGTGTCGCGCGGCTTCGCCGAGAACGTTGCCCATGCCGTGGTGCTGGCTGCAGAAAACCCGTCCGCCTCTGCCGGGCAGGTCTACAACATCTGCGATGACAGCCTGCTGTACAACCAGCAGTGGGTGACACTGCTCGGCGAGATCATGAACCATCGCTTCGATACCATCGACATCCCGTTTTCCGCGCTGCCGCCCGGCTTCCGCGCCACGCCGCCACAGTTGTTGTACCGCCATCACTGTGTGCTCGATATCAGCAAGATAAAGCAACAACTTGGCTACCACGATATCGTGACGACAGAAGAAGCACTGGCGCGCACGGTGCAGTACTACATGGACAACCCGCTCACCGACGGCAGCGAGGCCGAACAGAATCTCGGCGACCCGTTCGACTATGCCTACGAGGATGCCTTCATCGCCGCGTGGCAGCAGCACGGGGCGGATTTCGCTGCGGCACGCGATGCACTGCCGGCGCCGAAAGTGGTGTGGAAACACCCGTACCAGCAACCCGCCCAATGAGCAACCGATGAAGCCGGATCTCGACAGCCGCGAACAGATTGCCACTTTCCTGCAGCGCTTCTACGACAAGCTGCTACAGGATCCGGTACTGGCGCCGATTTTCCTTGAGGTGGCCGGCATCGACATCCGCGTGCATCTCGGTCACATCCAGGCCTACTGGGAAAAGCTGTTGCTCGGCGAGGACAACTACCAACGCCACACGATGAACATCCACCGTGCGCTGCACGGCAAACGCGCCCTGACCGAAGCCGAATTCGACCGCTGGCTCGACTTTTACGTGTCAACCGTGGATGAGCATTTTGCCGGCCCGCATGCGGAAAAAGCCAAGCGCATTGCCGGGCACATCGCCGCCAACATGAAGACGCGCATCGTGCGCAACAGCTTTGACACGCAGTGCGATCACTGAGCGCGCCGCACCCACCATTTGCGCCCCTCTTCCAGTAGCAACATCAGCAGTGCGAACGGCAGGATAAACAGCCACACTTCCAGCGGCAGCGGCGCGGCGCCGATAAGCCGGTTGCCGAGCGGCGTGTAACAGGCGAACAACAGCACACCTATCTCCAGCAGTATGCCGCCCATGATGAGCCTGTTGCCGGTGAAACCGATCTGGAACAGCGAGCGCCGCGCACTGCGGCAAAGGTAGACGTTCACGACCTGCAACAGGATGATCGCTGCAAAACACGCAGTTGTTGCCTGCAGATACAGCGGCTGGTTGCCAGACAGCGACTCGCCGTACTGCCAGCCACCCTGCAACAGCACGAAAAAGAACGCCGCCATGGCCACCGCAGCTTCCATCAAGCCGAGGAAACAGTAGGCGCGCAGCGCAACAGGCAGGCTCATCAGGCGCTCACCCAGCGGGCGCGGCGGCTGCTTCATCGTATCCGGATCGGGCTTTTCCGCGCCTAGCCCCACGGCCGTCAGCGAATCCGCGGCCATGTCGATGGCGAGGATCTGGATCGGTGTCAGCGCCAAAGGCACACGGAACAATACGAAGGCGAGGTACGGCACCAGCTCGGGCACATTGTGCGCGAGGATGTAGGTGAGGAACTTGCGGATGTTGGCAAACACCGCCCGGCCTTCTTCAATGCCGCTGACGATGCTGGCGAAATTGTCGTCGAGCAAAATCATGTCGGCCGCTGCGCGCGCGACATCGGTGCCGGTGATACCCATCGCAATGCCGATATGCGCAGCTTTCAGCGCTGGCGCATCGTTGACGCCGTCGCCCGTCACGGCCACGACGTGCTGCTTGGCCTTCAGCGCCTGCACGATCAGCATCTTCTGCTCGGCCGCGACGCGGGCGAAGACGATATCCTCTGCATCCAGCGCCAGCTGCAGTTGCGCGGGTGAATAGTTCGCCAGCTGCTCACCCGTAATAACAACAGGCTGTCCGCTGCGCACCAGGCCGATCTTGTTCGCAATCGCCACAGCCGTGCGCGGGTGGTCACCGGTGATCATGATCACGCGGATACCGGCTTCATGGCACTGGCGAATGGCCTCCGGCACTTCCGGGCGCGGCGGATCATCGAGGCCGGCAAGGCCACAGAAAACCAGATCACTCTCCCCCGCTATTTTTTCCTCACCCGACGGCACGCGCTTGCTCGCGAAAGCGAGCACACGCAGGCCCTTCTCTGCCATCACGAGCTGGGCCTGCAAGACGCGTTGCCGATCCGCCGGCGTGAACACACGCTCGGCACCGTCCACCAGCTGGTGCGTGCACAGCGGCAGCAGTTTTTCCGGCGCGCCCTTGCAGTACAGCCGTGACCCCGCCTCCATCTGCTGCACGACCGACACGCGCATGCGTGCGGTGTCGAACGGGATTTCGTGCAAGCGCACCGCATTATCGGGCACAACCATTATTCCCGCAGCCATATCGCGCAGCGCCACTTCCATCGGGTCACCCAACCAGCTGCCGCCTGCGGCATGGCGCAAGTCGTGGCAGAACGCGGCACACTCGAAAAACGTCCGGTAACCACCCAGTACTTCTCGGTGAGCCGCCAGGTCCTTTACCTCATGCAATGTTTCACCGAGCAACAATGCCTCGACCGCCATGCGGTTCTCTGTCAGCGTGCCTGTCTTGTCAGTGCAGATCACGGTGGTCGAACCGAGCG
>CALMIC010000309.1 GCA_937864065.1 uncultured Cellvibrionales bacterium
CCGGTCAGCACCGCCCTGCCCTGCAGGTGCAGCGCATCGACCAGTGCCTGGTACTCCGTTGCGCGCTTGCCCTTGCCAACCAGCAGCAGGCGCGCGTCCGGGTGGCGGTCGGCGATACGCGCGAAAGCGCGGATGATCGTTGCCTGGTCCTTGTCGTCGTGCAGCCGGCCGACATTGCCGAACACGAATTCACGCTCGCTGACCAGCAGTTGCTGGCGGGCGGCGGCGCGTGACAGCAGGCACGGTTCGCGCTGCGCGGTGTCGATCGCGTTCGGCAGCGACACGATGCGCAGCGCCTTGTCGTACTGGCGCAGGTCATCGGTGACCGCTTGCGACACACCGGCAAGCGTCAACCGGCTGGCGAAGCGGCGCAACAGCAGGCGGCGCGAGACGGATGCCAGCACACCGAAAGCGTGGGCGACGCCGAGCACGGGGATGTCCCGGCCGATGCTGCCGAGCAAAGCGAGGTACAACGGCTTGTAGCGCTGCGCGACGATGAGTGCGGTGTCATCCGTGAACAGGCTGCGCACGCGGCGCGCGAGGCCGAGCTTGAGGCCCTTCATCGCGCGGTCCGGCGTGTCGAGAAAGACGACCTCGTCAGCGACAGTCTCTGCGCGCACATGCTCATCGGCGCGGCCGGTCAGGTAGGCAGTGGTGACGCGCCAGCCGTCTGACTGCAACGCGCGACTGTAGAGGTTCGACAGCGACAGGAACGGCTCGTTGTAGCCGTGCACGATGTGCAGCGCGTGGCGTGATTCCGGCGTTGCGGCGCTCATGCGTCGATGACCTCGGCCAGTCGTTGCTGCAGCGCGGGCTGGCCGGCCCAGTTTTGCAGGAAGCGCTGCTTGTCGGCGGCGAGTGCGCGACCGAGGGCTTGCTGCGAGCGGTGCTCGCGTGCGCCGTCGTAATCGATCACGCTGAGGTGTTCGCCGTCGGTCAGCAGGTTGGTTGCCTTCATGTCGCCGTGGCTGATGCGGCAATGCTGCAACAGCGGGAACAGCTCATACAGCGCTTCGAGTTCGCCATCGGTGGGGCCGCGCCCGGCCCAGGATGCGAGCAGGTCGCGATCGGGACTGTAGTCGCTGACAAACCAGGCGCTGCTCACCAGCGGGCCGCGCCGGCGCTCGACCAGTGCAACCGGCGCTGGCACGCGGATGCCGGCCGCCGCGAACGCGTGCGCAATGCGCCAGGATCGCACGGCGCGCGACGGGCGGAAAGCGCGGCGAAGGCGGCGCAGCCAGTCCTTGTTGATGTACTGCTTGACGACCAGGCTGCGGCCGTCGATGTCCACGCGGAACACCTTGGCCGAATTGCCGTTCTTCAGCATCGTCGCGCCGTCGGCCAGGGTTGCCGGCTCGCGCAGGCGGGCGAGCAGCGCCGGCGTGGCGCGGTCGCGCCGGCACAACAGGCGCAAGCCGGGTTCGCTGCCATCGGCGATCTCGCTGCAGTCGCGCAGGATTTTCTGCAGGTAGTCGCGCTGGCGTTGCTGCGCCAGTGCCTGTGCGCGGCGCGCGAGCGCAGCGCTGTCGATCGCGGGGTAATGGTTGTCGATGGCCTGCAAAGCGAGCGGCCAGTCCGTGAACGGCAGCTGCGCGAGCAGCAGCGCGAGATTGTCATGCACGGCCTGAGCAGTCGTTGCGCGCTGGCAACTGGCCGGGTCGAGCACGAACAGCGTGTCACTGGCGAGCAGGAAGTTGCCGAGGTGCAGGTCTTGCTGCACCACCTGCTGCGCGTGGCATTGCTGCAACACGGGCAGCAGCCTGTCGAGCAACAGCGCTTTCGTGTCGCTGCGCGATTGCTGCCACAGGCTGTCCAGCGGCGTGGCGCTGTCGATGAATGCGTACAGGCAGAGCCCGCCCTCGCCGATGCGGTGTTGTGCCAGCAGCGCCGGCGTGGTCACGCCGGTTGCCTGCAGCAAGGCATGGCCGTCGAGTTCCTGCTGCCGGTTGCGTTCGGCAAAAAACAGCTTGGCGAGCACCGTGCGCCCGGCGTGCATGGCGCGCAGCACCAGCCGCTTGCCGGGCAACAGCCGCAACATGTCCGTGCACAGCAGCTCGCTGCCATCGGGCAGCGCGAAGCGGAATGGCAGCGGGATCGTGCGTCCGCAGGACTGCAGCGTCGCCAGTGTTTGCAGGGTGGGCGCCATTATTGCTGGCGACCACCGCGCGGGCGCGGGATGCCCATTTTCTGGCGGCGCTCCCACAAATTCTTGCGGCTGATGCCGAGCCGCTGCGCGATTTCAGTCTCGGACAGTTCCGCCTGGTGTTCGAGCACGAAACGCACGAAATAATCGTCGAGCGAGGTCTGGTCCGGTTTGCTGGCGGGTGCCACTGCACTGCTGCCAGACGTAGCAGCGGCAGGCGAGGCGGGCTGGCGCAGTTCCAGCTGTTCGACACCGAGTTCACCCGGCTGGTCGCAGAGGATCACCGCGCGCTGGATGATGTTGTCGAGCTCGCGCACGTTGCCGGGCCAGCCGTAGGCGAGGATCGCCTGTTCGGCAGCGGGTGAAAACGTCAGTGCTGGCCGCGCGAGTTTTCCGCAATAGCGCGCGAGCAGCTGGCGCGCGATCAGCAGGATGTCCTCGCCGCGCTCCCGTAATGGCGGCAAGTCGAGTTGGACGACATTGATGCGGAAATAGAGATCCTCGCGGAACTGGCCGGCATCGCACATCTTGCGCAAGTCTCGGTGCGTGGCAGCAACCAGCCGCACACTGACCTTGCGTGCATTCACCGAGCCGATCGGCCGTACTTCCCCTTCCTGCAGCACGCGCAACAGCCGCGCCTGCGCTTCCAGCGGCAGTTCGCCGATCTCGTCGAGGAACAGCGTGCCGCCATCGGCGGCAGCGATGAGGCCTTCGCGCGCCTGGTCGGCACCGGTGAAGGCGCCCTTTTCGTGGCCGAACAGTTCGGCTTCGATCAGCGATTCGGGTATGGCGGCGCAGTTCACCGAGATCAGCGTGCCGCCGGCGCGCGGGCTGGCGCGGTGGATGGCATTGGCGATCAGTTCCTTGCCGGTGCCGGTCTCGCCGCAGATCAGCACGGCAGCGTCGGTGGGCGCCACCTTGGCAATCTTGCCGTACAGCGCCTGCATGACTGCGCTCTGGCCGATCACGCCGGGCAGCGCCTCGCCTTGTGCGGCCGGTTTGGCATCCTGCGGCGAGCGGCGCGACACGCCGGCGCTTTTTTCCAGCGCGCGCCGCACGGTGCCGAGCATTTCGGTGTTGTCGAACGGTTTGGCGATGTAATCGACTGCGCCGAGCTTCATCGCCTCCACCGCCGAGCGCATGCTGGCGTAGCTGGTCATGATGATGACCGGCGTGTTGCCGCTCTGGTGGATCAGGTCGGTGCCCGGTGCACCGGGCAGGCGCAGGTCGCTGATGACAAGATCAAAACTTCCCGGATCGCAGGCGAGCGCCTCGTCAACGCTACCGGCTTCGGTCACGTCGAATTGCTGGCGCACCAGCACCTTCTTCAGGGCCTGGCGGATGATCTCTTCGTCTTCGACGATCAGGATGCGGCTCATGGGCACAAAATCAGCAAAATCAGGAGGATAGTGTCACCGCCGGCGCGGTTTGGTGCAAGGTTCAGGATTTCCTCCCCACCAACCGCACCCACCCTTCCCGCTCCGCCGGCGGCTCGAACACAAAGCCGCACTCGCGATACGCGTTCATGACGGCTTCCGCCTGTTCCGCGAGAATGCCGGACAGCACCAGGTCGCCGCCCGTTTTTACCAGCGGCGCGATGACGGGCGCGAGTTGCTGCAGCGGGCCGGCGAGGATATTGGCGAGTACGACATCCGCTTGCTGCGTGATGGTTTCGCCGTTCGTGTCGACCAGCTTCATCGCCAGTTTGTCGGCACAGCCGTTCTGTTGCGCGTTGTCCTGCGTGGCGATCAGCGCCTGCGGGTCGTTGTCATAACCGGTGGCGTGTTGTGCGCCGAGCAGCAGTGCGGCAATAGCGAGAATGCCGGAGCCGCAGCCGTAATCGATGACGGTCTTGCCGGCGAGGGCTTGCCCGTCGAGCCATTCGAGGCACAGCGCCGTGGTCGGGTGCGTGCCGGTGCCGAAAGCGAGGCCGGGATCAAGGCGCAGCACCACGCTGCCGTCATCGGGTATTTCCGCCCAGCTCGGGTAGATCC
>CALMIC010000310.1 GCA_937864065.1 uncultured Cellvibrionales bacterium
CTGCTCACCCTCCGCCGGCTTTTCCTTCAGCAGATGGCTGATGTCGAGGTCGCCGCGGGCAATGTCGGCAAAGGGCTTGCCGGCAAATTCGTGGAAATAGCCCATCATCCATTCGTCGAGCCTGTCGTGCAGCAACAATACCTCGATATCGTTGGCGCGGAAGATTTCCAGGTGCGGGCTGTTGCGCGCGGTTTCGTAGGTATCGGCCACGATGTAGTAGATCGCCGTCTGGCCTTCCTTCATGCGCGCGATGTAATCGTCGAGCGACTGGTCCTGCGCCGGGCCGGAGGCCGTGGTGGCAAAGCGCAACAGTTTGCCGATGCGTTCGCGGTTGGCAAAATCGGCTGCCAGGCCCTCTTTGAGCACATTGCCAAAAGCTTGCCAGAAGGTCGCGTACTTCTCCTTGTCTTCCTGCAGCTTTTCCAGCATGTCGAGTACACGTTTCGTCAGCGCCGACTTCATGCTCTCGACCGTCGCATCCTGCTGCAGGATCTCGCGTGACACATTCAGCGACAGGTCATTCGAATCGATCACGCCCTTCACGAAGCGCAGATGCAGCGGCAGGAACTGTTCGGCATCGTCCATGATGAACGTGCGCTGCACATAAAGTTTCAGGCCGCGCGCAGCATCGCGCTGGTACAGGTCAAACGGCGGCTCGGACGGGATGTACAGCAGGCTGGTGTATTCGAGCTTGCCCTCGACGCGGTTGTGGCTCCACGCGAGCGGGTCGGAAAAATCGTGCGAGACGTGGTGATAGAACGATGTGTACTCATCATCGGTGATGTCATTCTTGCTGCGCGTCCACAGCGCCGTGGCACTGTTGACTGTTTCCCAGCTGCGCTCCTCCCCTTCTTTGGCCGGCGACTGCATCTGAACCGGCACGGCAATATGGTCGGAATACTTGCGGATGATGCCGCGCAAGCGCCAGTCATCGGCAAACTCCAGCGCATCGTCTTTCAGGTGCAACACGATGCGCGTACCGCGCTCGGGCTTCTCCACATCGGCCACGGAAAAGTCCGCTTCACCCGCAGACACCCAGTGCACACCCGCGCTGGCAGGCAAGCCGGCACGGCGGCTGAACACCTCGACCTTGTCGGCCACGATGAACGCAGAATAGAAACCGACGCCGAACTGGCCGATCAGCTGTGCGTCTTTTTTCTGGTCACCCGACAGGTGCCTGAGGAACTCGGCCGTGCCGGAACGGGCAATCGTGCCAAGATGCGAGATCGCGTCCTCGCGGCTCATGCCGATACCGTTGTCCTCGATGGTGATCGTCTTCGCTTGTGCATCAGCGCTGATGCGCACACGCAAGTCGCCATCATTTTCGTAAAGGCTGTTGTCGGCCAGGGCGGCGAAACGCAGCTTGTCACAGGCATCGGACGCATTGGACACCAGTTCGCGCAGGAAAATCTCGCGGTTGCTGTACAGCGAGTGGATCATCAGCTGCAGCAGCTGGCGGGCTTCGGTCTGGAACGACAGGGTTTCAGCGGCGGACATGTCAGGAACCTCCATAAAGCAGTTATTATTCCCGCAGGGTCTGCGCAACATGGGGACTGCGCCTTGCTTTTCAAGACCGGACATCCGGATCGCCTGCTCGGGTTGCTGGCCCTGCTGTTGCTGGCCTGGTTCGCCCTCGCCCAGCTGTACCTTGCCATGGCGCGCTCACCCTCGGCGGATGACGCGATGTTCCTCTCTGTGCCGAAAAACTGGCTCAACGGCTACGGCTGGGCCACCAGCTACAGCGAGAAGATCCCGGTCAATCCCGATTTCACCGGCCCGACCGCCCTGCTGTGGCTGGCAACCCCGTTCATTGCCCTGTTCGGCCACCAGTTGTGGATCGCCGGCCTGACTGGGCTGCTCGCCAACCTGGCACTGACTGCCGGCTGCCTGCTGCAACTGCAGCGATACTGGCCACGCGCCGGGCTGGCCGGTTTCTGCCTGGTCTGCGGCCTGGTGGCCAGCCAACCGCAGGATTTCGCCTCCCTGATCGGTTATTACACCGGCAGCCTGCTGTTCCTGCTCGCCAGCCTGCTGGCCTTCGACCCGCAACGCACGCTGGTGCAGCGTGCGGCACTGGTGGGAGTGCTCGCTGCGATCGCGCTGCTGGTCAAGTTGCTGCTGGCACCGGCATTCCTGCTGCTGGCCCTGCTGATGGCCGGTCACAGCCTCCTGGCCAGCACGCCCGGCTCCCGCCGCCACCTGCCACTGGCCTGTGCAGCGCTGCTATTGCCGGCACTACTCGCGCTGGGTAGCTGGCAACTGTTCCGCGAACAACAACTGGCGGGTTACAGCGATGACTACCGCGCCGTGCATGCCGGGTATGGCCGCCAGTTTTTCCTCTACCACGGATCCGGCATTGGCCAGTGGCGCGATGCGCCCGACAAGCTGCATTACGTGGTGCGCAACGTCGACCGCAACCTGTATTTCGTCGAGGAGAGCCTCGCGCTGCACGGCATCCGCAACCCGTGGCTCGGTGATGCGCCCGCAGATGAACAGCACTGGTTTGGCTCGCTGTTCCTGCTGCTGTTGGGCACCGCCACGTTGCATGCGCTGGCCAGGGCGATGCGGGATCCGGCTTGCTGGCAATACTGGTGGCATAGCGCGATGGGGCTGACGGTGCTTGCCTACCTTGCGTGGTTCCTGTTGCTGGCGATGGCAATGTCACCGGGGCACCTGTTTTTCCCGATGCAGTGGGTGCTGTGGTGGCTGCTGCTGTCCGTCGCGCTGCTGCTGGCCAGGCGCGTGTCGCTGGTGCAACAACTGGGCTCAGCCGCCGTCGTCCTGCTGGCCAGCACACAACTGCTGATGCCCGTCGAAAGCCGTGAACAATTGTTGCAATGGCGCCATGACATGCTCATCAAGGCCGATGCCATGCTGGAAGCGGCAACTTACCTGCAACAGCAGCAGTCCAACCTGCCACTGGCCGGTTGCGGCTACAGCGGCTATCCGCGCCACCTCGAATTCCTCTTGCCGCGCTCGCAGAATTTTGCCGACTGCCTCGACCTGATCGAAGACCATGTGGCACAGGATGCGGATGGCCATTACCACTGGCGCGCACCACTGGCGTTCAATCTGGTGTTTTCGTTGCAGACACCCGGCATCAACACAGCGACCGGGCCGGTGCTGAACGCCTGCAAGGACAATGTGCTCTACCGCAACAGCGAAGTGCAGGTGATGGCCTGCCGCGCCACTGACTTGCAAACCCTCGATCTCGACCGGCTCATGCAGGAAATCCACCTACACCAGCGCTGGTACCGCACGCGGCTCAGGCCGTGAAACCGTTCACCAGATCCACGGCTCCGGCTCGAGCCTAACCGCGAAACGCGCCAGCACATCCGCAGCAATCGCGTCCGCGAGCGCCAGCATCTCCTCGCCGCTGGCGCCATGGCGGTTGACCAGCACCAGGGCCTGGTGTTCGTGCACACAGGCCGGCCCGAGGCAGCGACCTTTCCAGCCGCACTGGTCGATCAGCCAGGCAGCGGCGAGTTTCACTCGCCCCTGCTCACCCGGGTAATGCGGGATCGCCGGATACTGCTGTTGCAACGCAACAAACTGTTCCGGTGATACTTGCGGGTTCTTGAAGAAACTGCCGACATTCGGCAACAGGTGCGGATCCGGCAAGCGGCTGCGCCGCACGGCGCAAACCGCTTCCATGACCAGCGTCGGTGTCAGCGGCTCATCGGCATGGTGTTCCGCCAGGTAATCGCGCAAGGCCGCGTAGCTGGCATGCACAGCCGGCACGGTCGACAGACGGAACACCACCGACGTTATCACCGTCTTGTGCGCCAGTGCCTGTTTGAAAAGGCTGTCGCGATAGGCAAACCGGCAAGCCTTGTTGTCGAGGTCAAAGGCTTCACCGCTGTCGAGGTACACGCCCTGTACACTATCGATAAACTGCGCGACTTCAACACCATAGGCGCCGATATTCTGCACCGGGGATGCACCCACCGTACCGGGAATCAGCGCCAGGTTCTCCAGGCCATACCAGCCGTTGTCGAGTGATTGCTGCACCCACTGGTGCCAGTTGAGACCGGCTCCCACGCGCACCAGCACAGTGCCGGTCTGCTCGCGCAGCAACTGGATGCGGTTGTCGCGCAAGCGCAGCACCAGGCCGGGGTAATCGCGCGTCAGCACGATGTTGCTGCCTTCGCCCAGCGGTAACACCGGCAATTGCCGGCTGCGGGCCAGCGACAACGCGGCCAGCAATTCTTCCTGTGAGACAGGCTCACAGAACACAGCAGCGCGGGCGTGTAACGCCAGCGTGTTGTAAGGCTGCAGGTCAACCAGCTCGCGCAACATGCCCGCATCAAGCCTGCAATTTTTCGCGACAGATGTGTTGCAGCAGGCCGTCGGCTGCATCTTCGACCAGATCCAGCACGAGCTCGAAACCATCCTGGCCACCGCTGTATGGGTCGGGCACCTGGCCGTACTGTTTTTGCCGGCTGAAATCCATGAACAAACCAAGGTGGCCACGGAAATCGCGCGGCTGCATCGCGCGCAGGTTGCCGAGATTCATGCGATCCATCGGCAGGATAAAATCAAAAAACGTGAAATCATCAGGATGGACCTGGCGCGCGCGCTGCGAACTGAGGTCATAACCGCGCCGGACGGCAGCAGCAACTGTGCGCGGATCGGGCGGATTGCCAACATGGAACGCACCGGTGGCAGCGGAATCGACATAGATCCGGTCAGCCAGGCCAGCCGACTGCACGCGCTGCTCGAAAACACCGTGCGCGGTGGGTGAACGGCAGATATTGCCGAGACAGACAAATAGCACCTTCACCGTCATGTCAGGCTCCCTGGTGCTGGCGCACGATAGCCCGCACGACATCGAGATCGTGCTGCGTATCGACACCGGCAGGAATACTGACACAGGCCTCCTCGACCTGGATGACAGCACCCTTGTACAGTGCACGCAACTGTTCGAGTTTTTCCGTCTGTTCCAGCAGGCATGGCGGCCAGCTGACATAGCGATGCAGGAAACCGGCGCGATAGGCGTAGATACCGATATGGCGGTGTCCCCACACCGCCTTGCCCGCGATGTCCTGCGCCTGCCCCTCACGCGGGAAGGCTATCGGCGCGCGGCTGAAATACAGCGCCTCGCCTTCTTCGTTACAGACCACCTTGACGGCATTCGGGTCGCGGAATTGCTGCTCATCGACAATCGCCTCGCACAAGGTGGCGACTGTGGCTCGCGAGTGTTTCAGCAAAACTGCCGCTACCTGGTCGATAGCCGCTGGCGGGATCAGTGGCTCGTCACCCTGCACATTGACCACCGCCGTCTGGTCCGGCCAACCCTGCTGTGCTGCCACTTCCTGCAAACGATCGGTACCCGACGGGTGATCCGCACGCGTCATGGCCACCTCGGCACCGAAACCGCGCGCCACGTCAGCAATGCGCTGGTCGTCGGTGGCAATGATCACCTGTTCGGCACTGCTCGCCATGGCGCGCTGCCAGACGTGCTGGATCATCGGCAAGCCGGCAATATCCAGCAAAGGTTTGCCCGGCAGTCGCGTCGACGCATGGCGGGCAGGTATCACCACAACAAAACTCATCAATGTCTCCCGTAGTTTTCGTTCATGCGCGCCAGCAAGGCATCCAGCCAACCGGCAGGCAATACCATCTGTACACGAAGCGCATGGCAGTTTGCCGGCGCAAATGGGGCACATTTCACAGCATCTTTTTCCGTCATCACCACGGGCAACCCATCAGCAAACTGCAAGTCTGCCGGCGTGAAGGCATGGTGGTCGGCAAACGGATGTTCAATGACCTGCAAGCCGAGTGCGCGCAATGTCCCAAAAAAACGTTGCGGATGGCCAATACCGGCCAGCGCATGCACCATCGTACCCTCTGCAAACTGCTGCAGTGGCTGCAACACGCCGCTGGCCACTGCCACCCATGCCACCGGTTGCAATACGGCGTGCCACTGGTCGGGACGGAAAATATTGGCCGGCTCGCCGTTGGTAACGACGAAATCCACCTCGGCCAGCCGACTGGCCGGTTCGCGCAACGGCCCGGCCGGCAGGCACAAGCCATTGCCCAGGCCACGCGCCGCATCCAGCACGGCAATCTCGACCGTGCGTGGCAAGGCATAGTGCTGCAGGCCATCGTCGGACAACACCACGTCAACCTCGGCGGCGGCCAGCAGGGTTGCCAGCGCTGCAGCGCGATCGCGGCCGATCACCACCGGGCAAGCGCTCGTGCGTGCCAGCAATAGCGGCTCGTCGCCGACGACAGCGGCACTGTCAGTGGCTGACACCAGGCGTGGCGCGGAGCGATGCGAGCCGCCATAACCGCGACTGATGATGCCCACGCGCAGGCCGCGGGCGGTGAGTTGCTGCGCCAGCGCACACAGTAGCGGCGTCTTGCCAGTGCCGCCCACCGTGATATTGCCCACCACGATGACGGGTACCGGCGGCGGCTGGCAGTGTTCCTGCAAGCGCCGACGGCGCCGGGCTGCAAGCCAGGTGTACAGGACGGACAACGGCCACAACAGCACCAGCAGCGGCCAGAACCACAGCGCGCCACCGTACCAGGCGCGCTGCAGTGCATCACTCAGCGTTTTCATCGCGCCGTGTTGTGATGCTCAGCTTGCTGAAACCGAGCTGGCCTGCGACATCCATCGCCGTGACCACGGCCTGGTGGGTGGCCTTGGCATCGGCCGACAGGATCAGGGGGATATCGGTACGGTCGCCCGCCACTTCCCGCAAGCCCTTGCGCAAGGTCTCGGGCTTGCTATCCAGCACGGCTCGGCCATTGATCGAATAGGTGCCGTTTTCATGCACGGCGAGTTCGACAGTTTCCGGCTGTCGTTGCTGGCCACCGGTCTCTTCCGCTGTCGGCAGGTCCAGCTTGAGCTCGGCATTGTGGGTGAACCGGCTCGACACCATGAAAAAGATCAGCAGCACCAGCAGGATGTCGATGAACGGCACGACATTGATCTGGTCTTCCTCACGCGGGCGTTTGCGTAACTTCACAGCGTGTTCACTCGCCGGCAACCGTCTTGTCGCCACCACTACGGACCTTGCGGTCCGAATGCAGGGCATCGACCAGCTTCATCGCATCCTGCTGGATGCTGACCATGAAACCGTCAACGCGGCGATAGAAATAGCGACTGGCCAGTGAGGCCGGAATGGCGACAGCAAGCCCGGTGGCCGTGGCGATCAGCGCCTCGGAGATACCGCCGGCCAGTGCACCGGGGTTGCCGGTGCCGCCTTCCAGCATGATGGCAGAGAAGATCTTGATGGTGCCGACCACCGTGCCGAGCAGGCCGAGCAGCGGTGCCGTGTTGGCGATCGCCCCCAGTGCCGACAGATAGCGTTCAAGGTCATGCTGTACACGATTGGCCGCAACTTCCATGCTCTCGATCATCACTTCACGGCTGTGGCGCGTGTTGCTGAGCCCTGCAGCGAGCACCTGCCCCAGCGGCGAGGAGTCATGCACTGCCTTGATTTTGGCGCTGTCGAGCTTGCCCTGCTGCAGCCACTCCCAGATCTGCGCCAGTAGCGTCGACGGCACGATTTTCTGCGGGTTCAAGGTCCAGTAGCGTTCGGCGGCTATGGTCAGCACCGCCACGGAACACAGCAACAACGGTGCCATGATCCATCCGCCTGCCACAATGATTTCGTACACAGTTATCCCCTCTCCTGTCACACCGGACGCATCAGCCAGCGCCCGCAAACCGCGGCAACTTTACCATAATGGACGCCGGGCTCAGGCATCCCACAGACAGCTGCCAGCCTTCTGCCGGATCGCCGCCAGTCGGGCCTCGTGCGCGGCCAGCTCGTCGGCCGACGCCGCCAGCACCCGCAAGCGCTCGGCCAGTGCCGGGGCTACCGGGCGCCGGTTGCTGTCCCGCTGCCTGCCGTCCACTGGCGCCGCTTCCCCTTGCGACGCCAGTGCCAGGCTGACCTGGCCGCCAGTCATCGCCAGGTAGACGTCGGCGAGGATCTCGGCGTCCAGCAAGGCACCATGCAAATCGCGGTGGGAGTTGTCCACGCCATAGCGTTTGCACAGTGCATCCAGTGAATTGCGCTGACCGGGATGGCGTTCACGCGCCATCTGGAGGGTGTCGGTGACACGGCAGACCTGCTGCAGCGAGAAATCCCGTCCGTAAACCCGCTGCAACTCGCTGTTGAGGAAGCCGGTGTCGAATGCCGCGTTGTGGATGATCAGCTCGGCATCGCGCACGAAAGCCAGGAATGCCTCCGCCACCTGGGCAAACAGCGGCTTGTCGGCCAGGAACTCCGTCGTGATGCCATGCACCGCCAGTGCCCCTTCCTCGCTGTCGCGTTCGGGGTTGATGTACTGGTGGTAATGCCGGCCTGTCAGCTTGCGGCCAACAATCTCGACACAGCCGATCTCGATAATCCGGTTGCCCTGCGCAAGGTCGAGGCCGGTGGTTTCAGTATCCAGGACAATCTGTCGCATCACATCGCCGCCATCATTTCATCAATTGCACGGTTCGCCAGCTGGTCACAACGCTCGTTCTCCGGATGACCACTGTGCCCCTTGACCCAGTGCCACTGCATCAGATGCTGGCTGCTGGCAGCATCGAGCCTCTGCCACAGATCCTGGTTCTTCACAGGCTTGCGGTCACTGGTGCGCCAGCCATTCTTCTTCCAGCCGGCCAGCCAGCTCAGGATGCCCTGCCGCACGTATTGCGAATCCGTGGTGAGTTCGACCTCACAGGGCTCCTTGAGGTTTTCCAGGGCAGCAATCGCCGCCATCAATTCCATGCGGTTGTTCGTGGTCTGCGCCTCGGCGCCGTAGATCTCGCGCTCATGCTGGCCATAGCGCAACACTACGCCCCAGCCACCTGGGCCAGGATTGCCGCGACAGGCGCCATCAGTAAATGCCTGGATTTTTTTCATCGTGACGGGTCGCAGTGCTCAGTGCAGGCGTGAACGGTGTGGCCGGCTGCTTGGCGCGGCCGGTGTCGGTGCCAGTGCCGCCAGCGGGTTGCGCAAGTGGAGCTTCTGCCAGCGTGCGGGGATCGGGTGCACACCGGCCACGGTCTTGCGCGCCAGGATGAAATAGACACTGCCAAACGGCAATTGCGCACCCCAGCCGAAACGCTCGAACCATTGCAGGCGCGAACGCAGCCCGTCACCCAGTTGTGGCGGCACAAACACCGTATGGCGCGACTTGAGGATCTCGAAATCGAGCAGTTTGAGCCAGTCATGCAAGCGGGTGACACTGATGAAATCGTGCGTGGCCACCGCATCATCGCCCATACGGGCACGCGCAGTATGCTGGAGGCCCAATGCGCTCCAGCGCTGGAAACCGAAAACCAGCACATGGCCATAGGGCATCAACACCCGCGCTGTTTCGCGCAGCAACTGGTGTGGATCCTCGCTGTAATCCAGCGCATGGTGCAACAGGGCCACATCCACCGACTCACTGTCGACTGGCAGTGCATGCAGGTTGGCACAGGCAGCGACCGCCGCGCCTTGCCGGGCCGGGCTGATCGCAAAGCGGTGGTGGATGGGGCTGGCATCCGCCAGGGGCAAGAACGGGCAAACGCCCAGCGACATCAGGTGGTAGCCGAACAGGTCCTGCAAGTGATGGTCCAGCAAGCGCTTCTCGCACTGCCAGACGCGCTGCCCCACCGGGCCACCGTACCAGGCTTGCAAGGCTGGTAGGCGATCCGCCAGCGATAGGGGCGCGTCGCTGACGCCAATCATGCAGCAACATCCTTGTTCATCTTGCTGCGCACGACCTCGAACACGATCGGCAACAGCGAAACCGCGATGACACCCAGCACCACCAGTTCAAAGTGTTTTTTCACCACTTCCATCTCACCGAAAAACACGCCAGCGCCGACACAGACCAGCACCCACAGCAGCGAACCGATGCTGCTGAACAGCATGAAACGGGGATAGGCCATCTTGCCGACACCCGCCACAAAAGGCGCAAAGGTGCGGACGATAGGCACAAAGCGGGCAATGATCACCGCACGTGAGCCATACTTGTTGTAGAACTGCTCGGTGCGCTCGAGATGCTTGCGATGGAAAAACAGCGAATCCTCGAAACGGAACACGCGTGGGCCGATAATCCTGCCCGCCCAGTAATTGACATTGTCGCCGCAAAAGGCAGCTGCCATGATGATGGCACCACACAATACCGGATCAAGCTTGCCGGTCGAGGCGGCGATGGCACCGGTGGCGAACAGCAGCGAATCTCCTGGCAGGAAAGGCGTGACGACCAGACCGGTTTCACAGAAGATGATGACGAACAGGATGCCATACACCCAGACGCCATAGGTTTCAACCATCAATGCAAGATGTTCATTGATATGCAGGATAAAATCGATCGGGTTCATTGTTTTTCAGTATTCTCCGGCGTTAACGCTGCGACGATAGCATACCGACCAGTAGCGATAAACCGTAAGCCAGAGGAAACCTTTGCCCTGCAATCCTGTCACAACAACACCCCGCCAAAGAGGAACCTTCAATGAAACACAGCTATCTGCTTGCCAGCCTGCTCTGCCTCGCCGGCACCACACATGCGGCCGACCTGGTTGTGCCGATGTCGATCGTTGACGAGAAAGGCGTTCAACAGGCGATCGGCAACGTCACGATCAGCGAAACTGCCTACGGCCTGGTGTTCACCCCTGCCCTGCAAGGCTTGCCGGCCGGCATCCACGGTTTCCATGTGCACGAGAACCCCAGCTGCGCCCCCAAGGAAAAAGACGGCAAGATGATGGCCGCGTTGGGTGCTGGCGGTCACTTTGACCCGCAGAAAACCGGCAAGCATGGCACCCCGTGGGGTGATGGCCATCTCGGCGACTTGCCCGGCCTGGTGGCCAACGCCGACGGTTCCGCTACTTATACCGTATTGGCACCACGCCTGAAAAAACTGGCGGATGTGCAGGGGCGTTCGCTGATGATCCATGCCGGCGGTGACAACCATGCCGACCACCCCGCGCCACTGGGCGGCGGCGGTGCGCGTATCGCATGCGGGGTGATTGGCGGCTAGGGAAGCCAAGAATGGTCCGCCCGAGACGATTTGAACGTCCGACCTGCCCCTTAGGAGGGGGCCGCTCTATCCAGCTGAGCTACGGGCGGTAAAAACGGGGCGCCATTCTAACCGTTCACCGGCAGTTTTGCCCTACCTTTCAGAAACCGTCTGAAGGGATATTCAGCACCCGTCCACAGTGCTTGCAGTGGACGGCGTCTGCATCATGGCGCATGAGGCCGCAATCGGGGCAGTCGAACCGCACCTTTTCCGGCCGGAAGATCGAGCGGATCAGGTTCAGGAACAGGCTGACCCCTACCACCATGATGACGATCGACAGGAAGCGGCCGGGGGCATCCTCCATCGTGATATCGCCAAAACCGGTGGTGGTCAGCGTCGTGACGGTGAAATACAACGCGTCAAGGTAGTTGCGGATCTCGGGATTCACGTCGTTTTCGACGACAAGCAC
>CALMIC010000311.1 GCA_937864065.1 uncultured Cellvibrionales bacterium
GAACACGGCGGCAATCTCCGCCAGGATCGCAGGATCGTCAATGGTCGACGGCACGACGCAATCGCCCTTGCGCACACCCAGCTGCGCCAGTGCCCCGGCCAGATGCGCCACACGGTCGCGCAAATCGCGGTAGCTGATGTGCTCTACCGTGCCCGTGACGGGCGAATCGTAAATGATGGCTGTCTGTCCAGCGCGACCATTGTTCACATGGAAATCCAGCGCAAGGTGCGCCGTGTTCAGCTCGCCATCGGCAAACCAGCGGTAGTGGCCTTCGCTGTCCTGGCCGAGGATCTGCGACGGCGCGCGGAACCAGTCCAGTGCCGCCGCCTTGTCGCGCCAAAACGCTTCACGTGTCTCGATGGAGCGGCGGTATTCGTCGCGGTATCCCATGATGAAACCCCCTTCAATGCAGTCCAGCCCTCAACATACCTTATTCCCATTTTGGTGTTGGAATTTCAGCAATACCGTTGTCAGGACTGGCGATTGTCTTGACTGTAGTTCCCATCGCGGTGCCAGGACCTGACGCGTAGATCTTGGTCCCTTTCCTGAAACGCCCTTTGTACTCCGACGGCAAACACAGGATCCTTTCGCCCGAGACTTTGTCCGCAAAGGGAAACATGACTTGCTCATAGCCAACCTGTTGCCCATGGCACCAACGCTCGCTCATTCGCCAGTCCTCAACAACAAGCTCCTCAGTTTGCATTCCGGCCGGGAATCTCTCATTAATAAATCCCAACACCCTGTTAAGTGATGCAACTTGCCCCATCACTTGACCTACCAGATAAACACTCAAAGCCAATGCCAGCTCCTGAATGCTGATAACTGATCGCAATGGCTTGCCAGACCTGCTTTCCTCCACAAAACGGAACGACAGGAAAAGAGCGAGAAGCATCAATCCATTCAGTATTGAATAAGGTACCGCCAAAAGCATTGCAGGCGGGCGCAGCAACAACACGTTCCTGTCTTGCAGCGAAAGAAAAACCAGAAACAGATTCAACAAAGGAAACAATACGACAAACCAACGAAAAGGCTGTCGCCTCCACCACACATAGCCAGACGAAAGAACATAGCGCTTATGGCATCCACTTTGGATAGCTGCCATTTTTTTGTCAGACATAGCCCCAGAAAGCAATATAACCAAGTCTTTTGCCAAAAAAATGGCAAGCTGGAGACAGAAAAAAAGGAAAAACAAAACGCCGATTGTTGTGATAATGACAGCCAGATATTCAGCGACCCGCTGATTTCCCGAAGGTGATATAAATCCGGCAAGATGCCCCATACCGAAACAGATGACAATCCCGTTAAGAGAGAGGGTCACCATGCGTTTATTCAAGTAATACTGGCATAACCAATAAAATTTCTGTCGAAATGTCATAGCATTGCAACCACTAGTCAGGATCAGTACAAAACAACGCGTCTGTTCTCGCCGCGAGAATAAAATCATTGCGGTGCAAGCCACGGATCTTGTGGCTCCACCACGTCACGGTGACCTTGCCCCATTCCGTGAGGATCGCCGGGTGATGGCCGGCCTCCTCGGCAATGGCGCCCACCCGGTTGGTGAACGCGAGCGCGTCGGCAAAATTGCGGAACGTGTATATGCGCTCCAGCTGCAGGATGCCGTCGCGCACCACGGGCGACCACGCAGGAATCTCGCGGATCATTATCGCCAGTTCATCATCAGTGACCTTGGGCGCATCGGCGCGGCAGGCTTCGCAGGTCTCTTCAGACAGTTTCATGCACTCACCCAGCATACGGTTCGCATTTCTATCGACTTGCGCACCACACGGTCCATCGCCGCCAGTGCGCGCGCTTGCCAATCCCCGGCAGGGTTTGCCTGCACTTCTTGCAGCAGCGACACCATTTGTGTGATGGCCTGCCGCAATGGCGCGGTGCAATCGTGCGGCAACGCCGATGTATCCGGCACGGCAAACGCCTCACCACGCAAGGCCGCCTGCAGTGCCTTGTAGCATTGCTCCGCCACCTCCTCACCAGGCAGGATACACGAGCCGTGCGGGTTGCCGAGCGTGTTGAACACATACGCCTTGCGGCTATCCAGCTCGGACGTGAAATACCATTGCTGCGCCGGGTCGTGCAGGTAGGTCCAGATGTCGTTCATCTGGCGGTCCCTGGGCCGGTC
>CALMIC010000312.1 GCA_937864065.1 uncultured Cellvibrionales bacterium
AGGGTCTTTCGGTGCCGTATTTCCTTTTGGAATCTTTGTAGGCCAGTTCGGTACCGTCAAAAATGGCCTTCAGTCTGGCGATTTCTTCAATGCTCAGCTGGCGATCCCGCTCCTTCACATAGTCAGCCGGCACCAGCTTGTTGATTTCCACCAGTTCAGCCGGATTGCCCTCCACCAGCAGCCCGCGCCACGGCTTGCGCTTCTCGGCCCAGCGGAGCATCTGGCCGATGTCTTTGGAGAGTTCTACGGCTGTCGCGATCTTGCCAGCGACAATAATCGACCGATAACACCCCCTGAGATCATGCTCCGTCAGGTGACGGATCTGGATTGCCCCGAGTACCGGCAAGGCATGCAGGCGGAAGGAACCAGCGATGTATTTATTCCCGTCACTCCGGCTCACGCCATCCCGGATCCATGTTTCATACAAGTCCAGGAAGGTAAGGGCCTCTGTGCGCCTGTGCTCATCCTCCCGTATCTTGGCATCCACAGCCTCTCGCGCCTCAATCCTCGCCACTTTTTTCGCGGCTCTCGGATCAATCCCCGCCTTCTTGAGATTCCGGGCCCTGTCCCTTTCCTCCCGGATCGCGGCCAGCTTTGTACCGGGATAGTTGCCACAAAAATGCGAGGTGGCTTTCCCTTCCCAGGTAAAGGCCCAGCGAAAACGGATAGACACCTGCCCGGCCTTGTTGACGCGCACCTCGCCAGTCAGTCCCCCGCCATCATTCAGGGAGTCACCCTTCCAGGACGGCGGAACAGCGTTCAGCTCGGCGATCGTCCACTGGCCGCCCTTTCCACTCTTCGGGTATCTCGTCATGTCAGCACCTGCCCTTGCGGACCACTCCATGGGTAAATCCATGGGTAAATGATAATCCGGATGACCCGGGCGCTAAATGCACCCAGCCGGACGCAATATACGACAAGTGAAGTTACATAACAAACTGAAATATAAGGGATATTTTTCCAATTTATTGTTCAGGGAAGTACAATAACGTCCAGCAAGGTTTGATTAGAAAACAGGCAATTAACTTGCTACGAACCAGGTGGTCGGGAGTTCGAATCTCTCCGGGCGCGCCATTATTGAGAAAGGCCTTGCATGAACTGCAAGGCCTTTTTTGTTTTCAGGCCTGTTGCTCCTGCAACTGCAGTCCATCCGCTGACAAACGTATGCACCAGTACGTTGCGACCCACTCCCCCAGCACCACCCGCTCTGCTGTTGTGCCATCGGCCATTGGCACGCTGTGGCGCGCCGGGCGATGGGTATGGCCATGGATCAGCGTATCGCACTGCTGTTCCTGCAATGCACGTTCGATTTCTGCCGGCGTGACATCCATGATGTCTTCCGCTTTCAGGCTGTTCGCTTCCCTGCTCTTCGCGCGCAACGCTGCCGCAATGGCGCGCCGCTCGGCCAGCGGTTTGGCCAGGAAATCCTGTTGCCAGGCAGGCGCCCGCACCATGGCACGGAACTGCTGGTAGGCAGCATCATCGGTGCAGAACTGGTCGCCGTGCGCCAGCAGGTAGCGATGGCCATGCCGCTCGATCACATGTAACGCCGGCAACAGCTGCATGCCACAGCGTGCCGCATATTGTTCACCGAGCAGGAAATCGCGGTTGCCGTGCTGGAAAAAAATCCGCACACCATTGCCTGCCAGTTGCCTCAATGCCTGTGCAATTTGCCCGGCCAGCGGACGATCATCGTCGTCACCGATCCATGCATCGAAAAAATCCCCGAGGATATACAGCTCGTCCGCCACCACGGCTTTGTCGGCCAGAAAAGCAAGAAAGGCCGCAGTGGTGTGCGGCCTTTCCTCGGACAAGTGCAGGTCGGAAATGAACAGGGCGTCCATCCGCCGGCGATCACTCTTGGACAGTGACCGACGTGATGGTGATCGACTCCAGCGGTACGTCCTGGTGACCGGCCTTCGAGCCAGTGCGCACACCCTTGATCTTGTTCACCACGTCCATGCCATCGGTGACCTTGCCGAACACGCAATAACCCCAGCCTTGCGAGGTCTCGCTCTTGAAGTTCAGGAAGTCATTGTCCTTCACGTTGATGAAGAACTGGGCCGTGGCAGAGTGCGGATCCATCGTGCGCGCCATGGCGATAGTGCCGACATCATTCTTCAGGCCATTGTTGGCTTCATTCTTGACCGGTGCACCCGTTTTCTTCTGGTTCATGTTCTCATCGAGGCCACCGCCCTGGATCATGAAACCGTCGATGACGCGATGGAAAATAGTGCCACCGTAGAAACCGCTCTTGGCATACTGGAGGAAGTTGGCCACGGTAGCAGGCGCCTTGGCTGCATCGAGCTCCAGGGTGATATCGCCGTGGGTGGTGTGCAGGACGACTACAGACATAAAGTTTCCTGTGTTTATGGTCGGTTAAATGGCTGGCTATAATACGCGCTCCGCGC
>CALMIC010000313.1 GCA_937864065.1 uncultured Cellvibrionales bacterium
ACCGGCGGCTGTTCGGCGAAGTCATCCTCGCGAGTTTTTTCCTTCAACTGTTTGCACTGGTCACGCCGCTGTTCTTCCAGGTGGTGATGGACAAGGTGCTGGTGCACCGCGGCATGGCCACACTGGATGTGCTGGCGCTGGGCTTCCTGCTGGTGATCCTGTTCGAGCGCCTGCTCGCCGGCATCCGCGGCTACGTGTTCTCGCACACCACCCATCGCGTGGATGTCGAACTCGGCAGTGCACTCTACCGCCACTTGCTCGGCCTGCCACTCGCCTATTTCCAGTCGCGTCCCGTCGGCCAGAGCGTGGCGCGCGTGCGTGAACTCGACAGCATCCGGCAATTCATCACCGGCTCGGCGCTGACACTGGTGATCGACCTGTCGTTCACTGTCGTGTTCCTCGCCGTGATGTTTTACTACAGCGTTTCACTCAGCGTGGTCGTCATGCTCACCCTTCCGCTGTATGTGCTGCTGTCGCAACTGCTGTCGCCTTTACTGCGCCAACGTCTGGACGACCGCTTCCGTGACAGCGCCATCAGCCAGAGCTTCCTTGTCGAATCAGTCAGCGGCGCCGAAACCGTGAAAAGCCTCGCACTGGAACCTCAGATGCAACGCCAGTGGGAAGACCAGCTCGCGCGTTACACCAGCAGCAGTTTCCGCGCGCAACACATCGGCAACATCGCCGCCCAGACAGCCGGCCTGATCAACAAGCTGATGACTCTCGGCATCCTCTGGTGGGGTGCGCAACTGGTGATGCGCGGCGACATCAGTGTCGGCCAGCTGGTGGCGTTCAACATGCTGGCCGGACGCCTGAGCGGGCCGATCCTGAAACTGGTGCAGCTGGCGCAGGATTTCCAGCAGGCGCGCATTGCCATCGACCGGCTGGGTGACATCCTCAACACCCCGCGCGAACCGGGCTTCAATCCGGATCGCAGCAGTTTGCCGCAACTGGCCGGCGCCGTGCGGTTCGAGCACGTGCGTTTCCGCTATCGCCCCGACGGCCCGCTGGTGCTCGATGCGCTGGAACTGCAGGTAAAACCGGGCGAGATCATCGGCATTGTCGGCCAGTCCGGTTCCGGCAAGAGCACGGTCGCGAAACTGCTGCAGCGCCTGTATGTGCCGGAAGCCGGCCGTGTGCTGGTGGATGGCGTCGACCTCGCCACCGTGGATCCCGCCTGGTTGCGCCGCCACACCGGTGTCGTGCTGCAGGACAGCTTCCTGTTCAACCGCAGTGTGCGCGACAACATCGCCGTCACGAATCCCGCCATGCCGATGGAACACGTCGTGCAGGCTGCCAGACTGGCCGGCGCACACGATTTCATCGCGGCATTGCCGCAAGCCTATGACACGATCGTGGAGGAACACGGCGCCAACCTGTCCGGCGGCCAACGCCAGCGCATCGCGCTCGCCCGCGCCCTGTTCAACCAGCCGAAAATCCTGGTACTTGATGAAGCGACCAGTGCACTCGATTACGAATCGGAGCGCATCATCCAGCAGAACATGGCCGCGATTTGCCGGCAGCGCACGGTGTTCATCATCGCGCACCGCCTGTCCACGGTGCGCGGTTGCGATCGCATCATCGTGCTCGACAAGGGCCGCATCATCGAACAGGGCACGCACGCGCAGTTGCTGGCCAGTAACGGTTATTACGCACAATTGCACCGTTACCAGAATGATGTCGCACCATTGCGCAAGGCCGCGTCATGAAAGCCCTGTCACGCACCGACAACCCGGAACGGATCCGGCTGCAATTCCTGCCGGCCGCACTGGAAATCCAGCACACACCCCCACACCCGCTGGCACGCGGCACAGGGCTGGCACTGGTGAGCTTTGCTGCCATGGCGTTGCTGTGGGCCTGCATCGGCACCGTGGATGTGGTGGCGATTGCAGGCGGCAAGCTCATTCCCTCATCGCGCGTAAAACAGGTACAACCACTGGAAAAAGCGGTGGTGACCGCAATCCATGTACAGGAAGGGCAACGCGTCAATGCAGGCGACTTGCTGGTGACACTGGATCGCACCAGCACCGGCGCCGAACGGGAGCGCATGGCCAACGAATGGCAGCGGGCGATCGAAACATTGCCGCGCGAACAACAATTCCTGGCCTGGCTGGATAACGGTTCCACCCCTGTACCCGACACGCTGCCCGCCTTGCAGCACCATCTGCTGCAACAGCAAT
>CALMIC010000314.1 GCA_937864065.1 uncultured Cellvibrionales bacterium
GCCGTGGCGAATGCCGAAAACGGTACCATGTTGCCCGCGCGGTTGCGCACGTGCCAATGACCGAGATCTTCCGGCTGCATGCGCGCCGGTGCATCGCCCATCAGGTAGACTTTTTTCACGCGGCCGTTGTCGATGAAATCGTTGACGTAGGACGAGCCGAAAGCTGCCGTCAGCGTGGCGTAGACATCCGCCAGCTCCAGGTCCAACGCGCTGGCGCGTTCCTGGTCGATATCCACCTGGTACATCGGCGTGTCATCCAGGCCGTTGGGCCGCACACGTGTCACCACGCCGGATTGCTGCTGGGCCAGACCGAGCAACTGGTTGCGCGCTGCCATCAGCGCCTCATGGCCGAGTCCGGCGCGATCCTGCAACTGCAGGTCGAAACCGGTGGCATTGCCAAGCTCCTGCACCGGCGACGGGTTGATCGCAATCGCCACCGCCTCGCGGATACCGCCATAGAATTTCATCGTGCGGCCGATGATCGCCTGCACCGACTGCCCTTCGGCCTGGCGCTCATCCCACGGTTTCAGCGCCGTGAACATCTGCCCGACATGCTGGCCCTGCCCGGCCCAGCTGAAGCCGACCACATAGAACACTTCCTTCACCACATCCTTTTCTTCGGTGAGGAAATGGTCGCGGATGCGGTCCATCACTGCCTGCGTTTGCTCCATCGTGGAACCGACCGGCAGCATGATGATGTTGGCGAAAAATCCCTGGTCCTCATCCGGCAGGAACGAGGTCGGCAAGCTGGCAAACAGCCACATCACGGCGCCGACAACCACGCCATAGACAGCAAACACCGGCCGCGGCCGCGGCACCAGTTTTGCCACCGTGCGTTCGTAGAATGCAGCAAACGCAGCAAAGCGGCCATTGAACCAGCGGAAGAAGGCATTGCCCTGTTGATGCGCGTCTGCGGCCACCGGTTTCAGCAACGTGGCACACAGCGCTGGCGTCAGCACCATCGCCACCAGCACCGACAACACCATCGCCGCCACCATCGTCAGCGTGAACTGGCGGTAGATCGCACCGGTGGAGCCGCTCATGAACGCCATCGGCACGAACACGGCGACCAGTACCAGGCCGACACCGACCAGCGCGCCGGTGATCTGCGACATCGCCTTGTGCGTCGCCGCCAGTGGCGGCAGCCCCTCTTCACGCATGATGCGCTCGACGTTCTCCACCACCACGATGGCATCATCCACCAGCAGGCCCATCGCCAGCACAAGGCCGAACATCGTCAGGATATTGATCGAGAAACCGGCCACAGCCATCACGGCAAATGTGCCGAGCAACACCACCGGCACCGCGATGGTCGGCACCAGTGTTGCGCGCCAGTTCTGCAGGAACAGGAACATCACGAGAAACACGAGCACAATCGCCTCGAACAGCGTCTGCACCACTTCCCTGATCGAGATCTCCACGAACGGTGTCAGGTCGTACGGGTAGTTGACCTCGATGCCTGGCGGGAAATATGGCTGCAGTTCACGGATTTTCGCTTTCACTGCCTGCGCAGTTTCCAGCGCATTGGCACCGGGCGCCTGCGTGATCGCCAGTGCCGCACCCGGCTTGTCATTGTAGGTGCCGCGGACGTTATAGCTCTCCGCCCCTCGCTCGATGCGCGCGACATCGCGCAGGCGCACCTGTGAGCCGTCGCTGTTGACACGCAACAGGATGTTGCCGAATTGCTCCACCGTTTGCAGCCGGCTTTGTGCCATGATCGTCGCCGTGAGCCGCTGCCCTTCGACGATCGGCGCACCGCCGAGCTGGCCGGCCGCCACCTGCACGTTCTGCGCACGGATCGCCTGCACCAGGTCGAGCGGGGTGAGGCTGAAGGCCTGCAGCTTGTCCGGCTGCATCCAGATGCGCATCGCGTACTGTGTGCCGAGCAACTGCACCTGGCCGACGCCGTTCACGCGGCCGATGGCATCCTGCAGCGTGGAGGCGATGAAATTGCCGACATCAATACTGCTCATGCTGCCGTCAGTCGACGACACCGTCATCACCAGCAGGAAGCTCTTGCTCGCTTTTGCCACCCGCACGCCTTGTTGCTGCACCTCGGGCGGCAACAGCGGCATGGCGGCCTGCAATTTGTTCTGCACCTGCACTTGTGCGATGTCCGGGTCAGTGCCCGGCGCGAACGACAGCGTGACAGTCGCCTGGCCCGCGCCGCTGCTGCTGGAGGCGATGTACTCGAGATGGTCGATGCCGTTCATCTGCTGCTCGATGACCTGCGTCACCGTGTTCTCCAGCGTGCTGGCCGAAGCACCGGGATAGCTGGCATTGATCGCCACCGACGGCGGTGCCAGGCGCGGGTAGACCGCCACCGGCAGCTGCGTGAGGGCCGTGATACCGGCCAGCATCACGATGATCGCCAGCACCCAGGCAAAGACAGGACGGTCAATGAAAAATCGCGCCATGGTCCGACCTCAGGGTTGGTTGTCGCCAGCAGTGGAGGCCGCAACCCGGACGTCAGCGCCGGGTTTCACCCGCTGCAGGCCCGTGACGATGACGCGATCACCGGCTTGCAAGCCGCCGGTGACCAGCCACTGGTTGCCCTGCGAGCGACCAACCTGGATCACGCGCTGCTCGGCCTTGTTGTCTGCTGTCACCAGCATCACGGTGGCCTCGCCGCGGCTGTTGAACGTGACGCCCTGCTGCGGCACCAGCAAGGCCGCGTCACTGACACCGGCCTGCAGGCGGGCGTGGACAAACATGCCGGGCAACAATTGCCGCGCCGGGTTGGGGAAGACGGCACGCACGGTGACCGTGCCGGTGCTCTCGTCCACTGTCTGGTCGGCGAACTGCAGGGTGCCGGTATGCGGGTAAAGCGAGCCATCCTCCAGTACCAGCGACACGGCCGCACCGCCATCTGCCGCCCGCTGCAGCGTGCCCTGCTCCAGTTCGCGGCGCAGGCGCAACAGTTCGGCGGTAGGCTGCGCCACATCGACATAGACCGGATCCAGCTGTTGCAACGTCGCCAGCGGGGTAGCTTCGCCCTGGCGCACGTAGGCGCCCTCGGTGACCAGCGACTTGCCGATATGGCCGTCAATTGGCGCCAGCACCTCGGTATAGCCGAGGTTGATGCGGGCCGTTTCCAACTCTGCTTCGGCCGCCTGCACATCGGCCTGCGCCTGTAGGTGCGCGGCAGTTGCATCGTCCTGCGCCTGGCGGCTGACAGCCTGTTGGGCCAACAGGGTGCGCACGCGCCCGGCCTGCAGCCGTTTGGTGGTCAGGTTGGCCTGGGCCTTGGCCAGCGCGGCCCGGCTGCTCGCCAGGGCGGCTTCATAGGGTGCAGGGTCGATTCGGTACAGGCGCTGGCCCGCCTTCACATCACTGCCTTCAACGAATTCACGCACCAGCACTATGCCATCGACACGGGCGCGCACCTGCGCCATGCGGAACGGGCTGACACGGCCTGGCAGGTCTGCGGTCACCGTGACAGGCTGTGGCCGGACCTCGACCACCGTCAC
>CALMIC010000315.1 GCA_937864065.1 uncultured Cellvibrionales bacterium
ATATCAAAGGGGCGATCATTTGAAAGTTGTGATTCTGGCTGGAGGTTTGGGCACCCGCATCAGCGAGGAGAGCCATTTGCGCCCCAAGCCGATGATCACCATCGGTGGCAAGCCCATCCTGTGGCATATCATGAAGCTTTACTCACATTACGGCCTGAATGAATTTATCATTTGCACGGGCTACATGGGCTATGTGATCAAGGATTACTTTGCCAATTACTTCCTGCACAACTCGGACATCACGTTCGACCTGTCAAAAAACGAGATAACAGTCCACCAGCAACGGGCCGAGCCCTGGAAAGTCACCATCGTCGACACTGGCGAGCACACCATGACCGGCGGGCGCATCCGGCGCATTGCGCAATACATCGGCAATGAAGACTTCTGCTGCACCTATGGCGATGGCCTCAGCGACATCAACATCAGCGAACTGCTCGCATTCCACAAGCAACACGGCGCATTGGCCACCGTCACGGCCATCCAGCCGCCGGGGCGCTTCGGCGCGATGACGCTGCAGGACTCGGCGGTCAGGAGCTTCCGCGAAAAACACGATTACGACGGCCTTTATGTGAACGGCGGCTTTTTTGTACTGTCGCCCAAAGTCATCGATTACATCAAGGACGATGAAACGATGTGGGAAGGAGAACCGCTGGAGCAGCTGGCAACAGAGGGCAACATGCATGCTTACCGGCACCATGGGTTCTGGCAGCCGATTGACACATTGCGCGACAAGAATTACGTGGAAAAACTCTGGCTCGAGGGCAATGCGGCATGGAAGGTCTGGGACTGAGCCCGCCATTCTGGCGCAATAAACGCATCCTCCTGACAGGCCATACCGGCTTCAAAGGCTCGTGGCTCAGCCTGTGGCTGCAACAGCTGGGCGCCAATGTCACCGGCTTTGCACTACCGCCGGACACCACACCCAACCTGTTTGAACTCGCCGGAATCGACCAGCACCTGGTTTCCTGCATCGGCGACATACAGGATTACCAACAGGTATCAGCGTGCGTCCAGCAATGCGATCCTGAAATCATTATCCATATGGCAGCCCAGCCCATTGTCTCGCTGGGCTACCAGGATCCGCTGCTGACGTTCAACACCAACGTGATGGGTACGGCCAACCTGCTGCAGGCCGCCCGCGAGTGCAAGAACCTGCAGATCATCCTGGTGGTGACCAGCGACAAGTGCTATGACAATGCAAACCATGTAGCCCACAAGGAAAGCGACCCACTGGGAGGCGATGACCCCTATTCCGCCAGCAAAGCTGCCTGTGAGATGGTTGCACACAGCTTCCGTGAATCATTTTTCAAACAGCGGAATATCCATCTTGCCACCGCCCGGGCCGGCAATGTGTTTGGCGGTGGGGACTGGTCCAGCGACCGGCTGATCCCCGATATCATGCGCAGCATCAGCAACCATGAAAACCTGCTCATCCGCTCCCCGGATGCTATCCGTCCCTGGCAGTTTGTCCTCGAGCCACTTTGCGGTTATCTGCTGCTGCTCCAGAAAATGGCAACGGCGAATGCAGATGGCCAATACAACCAGGCCTGGAATTTTGGCCCCGCGCCGCAGGACGAGCTGCCTGTCAGGCAGGTGCTGGCCATGCTGGCGGATATTTATGCCAGGCAATCCGGGAAAAGCCTTGCCTACACCCTGGTTGCAAAACCAGTGCTAAAGGAAAGCCTGGTACTGAAACTGGACTCCAGCAAAGCCAGGACAGAACTGGGCTGGCAACCCCGGCTCGACATCCTGTCAGCGCTGGCTGAAACCGTCAGCTGGTACCAGCGGGCGCATGAGCAGCCAACTGACGTGCGCAAGCAATGCCTGGCGCTGCTGGATTGCTACATCGGCCGGGCAGCCCGCTGAAGAATCTCACGTTGTTTCAAGCAACTGGTTGCCGACCATGATGGCGCCGATGATCCTGCCATTGTCGCGCCACGGGGAAATGCGGTTCTGCCACACAGTCGTGCCCGACGCGCTGACGATGGTATTCGTATAACTACCCACCTCGCCGAACTGTACGGCGCGGTGCAACAGGAGCAGGTATTCGCTGCGCGACGGCTCCGCGATGTAATCCGCTAGCGTGAGGCCGATGAAATCCTCCGGCGTCATGCCCTCGAAACGGCTGTTGGTCTTGACGATCACCCCGTTGCAGTCCACGTAACAGGTGGTCGCCGGCCCGAGTGTTGCCGGGCGCTTTCCAGTCTCGTCTGTCATGCCATTTTTTCTTCTTGTTGGTTCTACTGCTGGCAGCGGCCTTGCTTTCTGCTTCCTGCCCGTGCGACCAAGTCACTGGTCGCCGTC
>CALMIC010000316.1 GCA_937864065.1 uncultured Cellvibrionales bacterium
GGGCCTTATTTGATGCCACTCGCCAACAGATGGAAATGGCGGACCAGATCGTTAAAAGCCATACTGCTTCGCACCAGGAGCGCAACAATGCCAGCCGCCGTTATGGAGATGCAGCTCGCCAGTATGCGGTGCTATTGAAAACCGGAAACACGCAGAATTCCGACTTCTACACCTATCGCTACCTGGCAAGCCAGGGATTTCTGCCGGGTTACAACTTCCCGCGCCTGCCGCTCATGGCCTGGATTCCGGCACGCGGTGGTACCGGAAAAAATGGTAAAGAAGATGAAGGCAGTATGGTCAGCCGGCCGCGTTTTCTGGCCTTGTCAGAATTCGGGCCGCGCAGTCTTATCTACCACCAGGGTCGTATGTATCGCGTAGTGCGCGCCAAACTGAATGTCGGTTCGGCGGATCACATCACTGGTAGCAGCCAATTAAGCACCATTGCCTCGCGTATTTGCAGCCAGTGCGGTTATGGCCACATGGGCGACCCTGCTGCCGGCGATCCATTGGTCAACATCTGTGAGCATTGTGATGCGCTACTGACAGACAGTGACTGGGTGAAAGAACTGTACCGGATTGAAACCGTGGAGACAGTGCCGGTCGAGCGCATTTCCATCAATGATGAAGAGCGCCAGCGTCAGGGCTTCGAGTTGCAAACCACCTACCGTTTCCTGCCGGGTCCTGATGGGTTGATACAGAAACAGCAGGCGATTGTGGCAGCAGGCGAGACCCCTCTTGCCCGGCTTGTGTACACACCGGCTGCCAGGATATGGCGCATCAACAAAGGCTGGCGGCGGCGCAAGGATAAAAATCAACTGGGTTTTTACATCAATCCTATTACCGGAACGTGGAGCAAGAAGGACGATCCAACGGCAGACGAAGGTGATAGCGCTGTCGATGAACCATTACTCGACAAGGTACCTAACCAGCGCATCGTTCCGTTTGTTGAGGATCACCGCAACCTGCTGATTATTACGCCGGATCACCAGCTCTCGCTGCAAAGCATGGCGACCTTGCAGGCAGCGCTGAAGCGTGGTATCGAGCTGACATTCCAGATTGAAGAGTCTGAACTGGTAGCAGAGCCCCTTCCGAATAGCGATGATCGCAAGGCGCTGCTTTTTTATGAGGCGGCCGAGGGTGGCGCAGGTGTCTTGACGCGACTGGCCAGTGAGCCCAAGGCATTGGCGCAGGTTGCCCGTTCAGCCTTAAAACTGATGCACTTTAACGAACCTGCTGGCGGGCATTGGACAGTTGAAGCTTTGCCTGAGCTAGAGCAGAAAACAGATGGCGTGGCCATTTGTGAGGCAGGTTGCTACCAGTGCCTGCTTTCCTATTTCAACCAGCCGGATCACGACTATATCAACCGCCGCGACGATGATGCCCGTGCCCTCCTGGTTGCCTTGGCCAATGCAGAAGTCATCTTGAATGACTGTGTAGATACTCCATTGCCCACGGCGGGCTCGCCAGCTCGCATGCATGGCTCAAAGCTGGAACAGTGGCTGGCCGCGCTGCGACAAGCAGGCCTGAAACTGCCAGATGCCACCCAGGTGCCGGTATTGGACGGAATTGCTATTGCTGCCGCCCAATACAAGGAGGCCAGAACGTTGGTATTTTTGGAGCGCCTGGAGCGCGATGCCGTGGCTGCCCTGCATGACAAGGGTTGGCAAGTGCTGCTAATGACAGATCCTGTGCAGTGGCAAGCCCAATTTTCGGAAAATTCTTTTGTTTTTCAGTAGGATAGGGTGTTGATAACGTTCATGGATTTCGGTTTCTGCTTTACCGCTGACTATCCGGGCCGCTTGAGCATGGCTGACGGGCTCTTTATACTGTTTTATAACAACACCCCCCACGCATCCCGTCAGATCTGCGCACCATGGGGGGTTTCTTTTTTCTGGTCCCCGCAAAAGCAGGGGGGATCCGGTGTCTAAAGTTTGTTATTCGAAGCCTGCTCTTACCTTGCAGGAACAGGTAGAACAACTCCGCAACCGGGGTATGGTGATCGCGGATGAGCCACTGGCTATCCATTACCTGGGGCACCTGAACTACTACCGCCTTGCTGCCTATTGGCTGCCCTTTGAGGCAGACCACCAGAATCATACCTTTATTGCTGGCACGACCTTTGAGCAGATTCTTGATAGGTATGTCTTTGACCGGGAACTGCGGCTCCTGCTGATTGATGCCATTGAGCGTGTCGAAGTGGCATTGCGCACGCAATTTGCCTACCAGCTCAGCCACGTCTATGGGGCGCACTTCTTGCTGCAATCTGGCTTGTTTCAGGCGCAAGGCAGGAACTGGAGCTACCTGGCGAGCTTGAACCAGCTTGTAAGTGATGTCGCCAATAGCCGCGAGCGGTTCATCTCCCATCTCAATAACAAATACAGCGAACCGCTCCCACCCGTCTGGGCCGTGGTGGAAATCATGACACTTGGCCAGCTTTCCAAGTGGTATGCGAATTTGACTGGCGGAGCAGACAGGAATCGTGTAGCCCACCATTTCGATTTCGACGAAGTGACCCTTGTTTCTTTCATGCACCATCTGGCTGTGGTGAGAAATTACTGCGCGCATCACAGCCGGGTATGGAACCGGGATTTCACTTTTACGTTCAAATTACCAAAACATCGACCTGGCACTGTAATCGCTTCCCTGAACAGGTCGGCACCCAAAAAACTGTATAACACGCTAGTGCTTCTGGCCTGCCTGCTGGATCAGATCAGCCCTGGGCATCACTGGAAACAACGTCTGAAACACTTATTCAATGATCACAGTATTCCTGAACAAGAGATGGGTTTTCCCGCCAACTGGCAACAGTTACCCATCTGGCAGTAACAATGGATAGCGACATATGAACTCACCCTTACCAAAATTCCTGCCAGGCAATCTCGTTCGCGCCCGGGGTCGCGAGTGGGTTGTGCAGGCGGATTCCGAGCTGGACTGGCTGCGCCTGCGCCCACTGGGTGGCACGGATGCCGACATCGTCTCACTGTTGCCGGAGCTGGAGTTCCAGCCGGTAGAGTCTGCCACTTTCCCGTGGCCAGATCCTGAGCGACCTGGCAACCATGATGCCGCCCTACTGTTGCGCGACGCACTGCGGCTGAAGTTGCGCGCTGGCGCTGGTCCGTTCCGCTCCTTCGGCAACATTGCCGTGGAACCGCGTGCTTACCAATTGGTTCCGCTGTTAATGGCGTTGCGCCTCTCGACCGTACGCTTGCTCATTGCCGATGATGTGGGGATAGGTAAAACCATTGAAGCCGGACTGATTGTGCGTGAGCTGATGGACCGTGGCGAGATCCGCCGCTTGGCCGTGCTGTGCCCGCCACATCTGGTGGAGCAATGGCAGCAGGAGCTGGAGATGCGCTTTCACCTACCTGCCATTGCGTTGACAGCGGCCAGCGCCAGCCGTATCGAGCGGGATTTGCCGCATGGTGTGAGTCTGTTTGATCACCACCCGGTGGTGGTCGTCAGCCTGGATTACATCAAGAGTGAGCGACACCGCGAGCACTTCCTGGCGATAGCCCCTGAGTGTGTGATTGTGGATGAAGCGCATACCTGCACCACTGGTGGGCAAGGCAAGCAATTGCGTTTCGCATTGTTGCAGCGCCTGGTGCAGGACGCGGAACGCCATCTGATCATGCTCACGGCGACGCCGCATTCAGGGGATGAAGCTGCGTTTTACAACTTGCTTTCCCTGCTCGATCCGCGCTTTGTTGCGTTGCAAGGCAGAACGGCTGCGAGTGATCCGCTGCGACAAGAACTGGCGCGGCACTTCGTGCAACGCCGCCGCAAGGACATCGAGGAGTGGCAAGTGGAATCGGCGGAAGGTCGTCGTGCCTTTCCGCGCCGGATGAAAACCGAGATCACCTATGGCCTGAGCGGCGACTGGGGGGCGTTCTTTGATGCCGTGCAGGAGTACTGTCGCGAGCTGGCCGAATCCGTCGAGCAAAGCGAAGCCGGTGCAGCGCGCCTGATCTGGTATGCCACACTGGCGCTGTTGCGCTGCGTGGCCTCATCACCAGCTGCTGCGGTGAAGGCATTGAATACCCGCCTGCAAGGCGCGCTGGATGATGCGCAAACGCTGGAGGATGAGCGGCTCTACGATGGCGAGGCGGATGATTTGGTCAGTAATGACCTGGAGCCCCCTGCCCAGTTGCACGATGCCTCGCGATTGCAAGGCTTGATTGAACAGGCTGGCAAACTCTCGGGCAAACAGGGAGACCCGAAGCTCGCCGCCTTGATCGACCATCTGGAGGCCTTGTTGAGAGACGGTTTCCAGCCGGTGGTGTTCTGCCGTTATGTCGCTACCGCCCACTATGTGGCTGAGCATCTGCGCAAGCATTTCCCCAAAGTGTCTGTGGAAGCAGTGACTGGCGAACTAGCGCCGGATGACCGCC
>CALMIC010000317.1 GCA_937864065.1 uncultured Cellvibrionales bacterium
GATCTACACGCCATTCGCCGCACTGTTTGCCCCGGTACTGAGCGACAGCGAGTCCTTTGCCAGACGGCTCGCCGGTGTCTGGCAGTTTCCCGGCGCCGTTGTCGGCATGCTGTACTCGGTGATGCTGTTCCTGCTGATCTATATCGTCCGGGTGCCAAAACCGGGAGCGGCATACCCGATGCTGGCGCAGGTCTTCTTCAGCTTGCTTTCTGTGCTCTATCTCACCGGCACCCTGCAGGCCTGGCTGCCAGGTGAAAGCGCCATTGAGTGGCGCGATATCCTCTACCTGCTGATCCACGGGCCGCAGGGCCTGGGTTACAGCTTTGCGGTACGCAGTTTTTTCAATACGGCCGCGAACTACCCTCGGCTGCATCGCCTGCTCTCCCTGAGCATTGTCGCGACGATACTGCACTTGTTGTTGATACCGGTGGTCCCGCTGGATTACCTGCTGGTGGGCATCCTGACGGTGAACACGCTGATGATGATCGCTTCGGTGGGAGTGGCGGCGCTCTCGCTGTATCGTCGCCAGCAAGGTACTGCCCTGTTTGCCAGTGGCCTGCTGCTGTTCGTGCTCACCGCCTTTGTCAGCATTGCCGGCATGAGCGGCCTGTTTCCCGATTCCTGGCTGACACGCTACGGCTACGAGCTGGGCCTGACGCTGCAGGCGGATTTCCTGTTCCTCGCGATTGCCACGCGCATTTTCACGATGGAACGCGAGAACCTGCAGATGCAGGCCGACATGCTGAAACTCACTGCCGACATGCAGGCGCGCAGCGAGTTCGTCGAGCGCGTGACCCACGACGTGAAATCGCCGCTGTCAGCGGTGCTGGGTGCCGAGCAGTTGTTGCGCTCCACCGAGGATGCTGCGTCGCGCCAGCGCTATCTCGACATGATCCGCGCTTCCTGCAGCATGGTGCTCAATATCATCGACGATATACTCAGCCACTCGCGCTTGCGGCAGGGGCAAATGGTCATCAAGCAGGAGGTGTTCGACCTGCGCCGGCTGGTGGATGACGTCGAAGCATCGCTGCGCGCCAGCCATCTGGGCAGCCCATTGTCATTCAGCGTGATCGTGGATCCCGCCTTGCCGGCGCAGGTAGTCGGTGATCGGCTGCGCGTGTCACAGGTGCTGCACAACCTGCTGGGTAATGCTTTCAAGTTCACGGATGCGGGGCGCATCGAGCTGAAGGTCTACCTTGCCGAACAGTTGCCCGGTGCGGTGCAGGTCGGGTTTGTTGTGCAGGATACCGGTATCGGTATGACGCCCGAGTTCCTCGCACAAGCCTTTGATTCCTATACCCGGGAAGAAAACCGTGCCGGCTTCCGCAGCGGGTTCGGCCTGGGGTTGGCTATCTGCCACTCCCTCGTGCAGATGATGGGCGGCAAGATCGAAGTGTCCAGCAAGCCGGGACAGGGCAGCCAGTTCACGGTCATGCTGCCGTTTGTGTTGCCCGACAACATTCGCAACGACTCTTGACCTGCCTCACTTGAACTGCAGCGACGCCGGCCCCATGTTGGCAGCATCTGAATCAATTCCGTGAGGTTTTACCCATGCGCATGGACAAGCTGACCAGCCAGTTGCAGACAGCACTTTCCGATGCCCAGTCACTGGCTGTCGGACGCGACCACACCCAGATCGAGCCGGTTCACCTGCTGGCTGCACTGCTTGACCAGCAGGGTGGCAGCGTCAAGCCTCTGCTGCGCAAGGCGCGCTACGACGTTGCCGGCTTGCGCAAGGCGATTGATGACGAGCTGCAGAAGCTGCCGGTCATCGCTAACCCGACTGGTGATGTGCACATGGCGCAGGAACTGGCCAAGCTGCTCAACCTTGCCGACAAGCGTGCACAGCAACAGGGCGACCAGTACATCGCCTCCGAATCCGTGTTGCTGGCGGCTGTGCAGGATGGCGGTGCCATTGCTGCACTACTGAAAAAATTCGGCCAGCCGGCGCAACTGCAGGCTGCGGTCGAGGAGCTGCGCGCCGGCCAGCCGGTGGATGACCCGAATGCGGAAACTGCACGCCAGGCGCTCGACAAGTACACCATCGACATGACGGCGCGCGCCGAATCCGGCAAGCTCGATCCCGTGATCGGGCGCGATGACGAGATCCGGCGTACGATCCAGGTGCTGCAGCGCCGCACGAAGAACAACCCGGTACTGATCGGCGAGCCCGGCGTCGGCAAGACGGCGATAGTCGAGGGCTTGGCCCAGCGCATCGTCAATGGCGAGGTGCCTGAAGGCCTGAAGGACAAGCGCGTGCTGAGCCTCGACATGGGTGCCTTGCTGGCCGGCGCGAAATTCCGCGGCGACTTCGAGGAACGCCTGAAAGCGGTGCTGAACGAGCTGGCCAAGCAGGAAGGCCGTGTGATCCTGTTCATCGACGAGTTGCACACCATGGTTGGCGCCGGCAAGGCGGAAGGCGCGATGGATGCCGGCAACATGCTGAAGCCTGCCCTGGCGCGCGGCGAGTTGCACTGTGTCGGTGCCACCACGCTCGACGAATACCGCCAGTTCATCGAGAAAGATGCCGCGCTGGAGCGCCGCTTCCAGAAAGTGCTGGTCGACGAACCGAGCGAGGAAGACACCATCGCCATCCTGCGCGGCCTCAAGGAGCGCTACGAGGTGCACCACGGTGTCGATATCACCGACAGCGCGATCATCGCGGCGGCGAAACTGTCACAGCGCTACATCGCCGACCGGCAGTTGCCGGACAAGGCGATCGACCTGATCGACGAGGCTGCCTCGCGCATCCGCATGGAAATCGATTCCAAGCCGGAGGAGATGGACAAGCTCGAACGGCGCCTGATCCAGCTGAAGATCCAGCGCGAGGCGGTGAAGAAAGACGAGGACGAGTCGGCGAAGAAGCAGCTGGCCATCCTCGACGAGCAGATCACCAAGGCCGAGCGCGAGTTCGCTGACCTCGAGGAAATCTGGAAGGCCGAGAAAGCCTCGCTGATGGGTTCGCAGCAGATCAAGGCCGACCTGGAGAAGGCGCGCATTGACCTCGATGCCGCGCGCCGTGCCAGTGACCTCACCCGCATGTCGGAGCTGCAGTACGGTGTGATCCCGGCGCTGGAAAAACAACTGGCGATGGCTGACCAGGCCGAGCACACGGAAATGCAGTTGCTGCGCAACCGTGTGACCGACGAGGAAATTGCCGAAGTCGTCTCCAAGTGGACCGGCATCCCGGTCGCGAAGATGCTGGAAGGCGAGCGCGAGAAGCTGCTGCGCATGGAAGACGAGCTGCACAAGCGCGTCGTCGGCCAGAAAGAGGCTGTGGTCGCGGTGTCGAATGCCGTGCGCCGTTCGCGTGCCGGCCTGTCTGACCCGAACCGGCCAAACGGCTCTTTCCTGTTCCTCGGCCCTACCGGCGTGGGCAAGACCGAGCTGTGCAAGGCGCTGGCCATGTTCCTGTTCGATACCGAGGATGCGATGGTGCGTCTCGACATGTCGGAGTTCATGGAGAAGCATTCCGTTGCGCGCCTGATCGGTGCGCCTCCCGGCTATGTCGGCCATGAGGAAGGCGGTTACCTGACCGAAGCCGTGCGTCGCAAGCCGTACTCGGTATTGCTGCTCGACGAGATCGAGAAGGCGCACCCGGATGTGTTCAACATCCTGCTGCAGGTGCTCGACGATGGCCGCCTGACCGACAGCCAGGGCCGCACGGTCGATTTCCGCAATACCGTGGTGGTCATGACCTCGAACCTCGGCTCCGACCGCATCCAGGACCTGGCGCAGGACCATTCCTACGACACGGTCAGTTTCGACGGCCTGGAAATGCAGGACGATTCGACCCGCAACGAGAACCGCTACCAGGCGATGAAAGAAGCGGTGATGGACGTGGTAAGCAGCCATTTCCGCCCCGAGTTCATCAACCGTATCGACGAGGTGGTGGTGTTCCATCCGCTCGGTAAGGAGCAGATCCGCAATATCGCCACGATCCAGCTCGGCCTGTTGTGCAAGCGCCTCACCGAGCGCGAGATGGCGATCACGTTCAGCGACGCGATGATGAACCAGCTGGTGGAAGTCGGTTTCGACCCGGTCTACGGTGCACGTCCGCTAAAACGCGCGGTGCAGAACCTGATCGAGAACCCGCTGGCCAACGAGATCCTGGCCGGCAAGTTCGCGCCGGGTGACACGATTGCGGTCGACCTGTCGGCCGACGGCAAGGCCCGCTTCAGCAAGGCAGCCTGAGTATCGCCAGCGGCGTCATAGCCGCTGGTTATTTGCCGCGCGCCGTTAGTCAGAATCTGTCTGTCAGCGTAAACCTTTTGTCATTTCCAGCTGCCTATACTGCAATCATGCGACAGGCAACGGAAACGGGAGGATTGGGCCATGGCGACATTCTGGACAGGCGCGGCGCTGGCCGCCGATTATGGTCAGCACCGGGTGATCCCGCTAGGCGTGGCGACAAGGCCGCGCGATATGCTGCCGGCGAGACAGGCTATCGCCCGGCGCGAGGCATTCCAGGCCCTGAACCAGGCGATTGGCCAGGCGGTGCAGGCCCAGCTCGACGAGCCATTGGCCTGCTGGCTGGACGACGTGGAGGACGGGGAGCCATTGCATTGCGACGGCATCGACGGCCTCGCGGTTGTCGCCTGCATCCTGCCCGCCCTGCGCCGGTAAGCCTGCCCCGTCGGGCTGGGTGTTTTGTGGCAAAATGCGTCCTCTTTTCGCGAGGGGACGCATGAGGTTCTGCCATGTCCGCGCTATTTGATCCCGACCTTTTCGAGCGCTGTGCCGAGCGCATTATCACCGCCAGCCGCGATATCTACAGCCGCGGCTGGTCGCCGGCCACTTCCAGCAATTATTCCGTCCGCATCAACGAACACTGCTGTGCCATCACCGTGTCCGGCAAGCACAAGGGCGAGCTGGGCCTGCGCGATGTGATGGCAGTGGACTTCGAGGGGCGGCCGTTGATGGAACGCAAGCCGTCGGCAGAAACCCTGCTGCACACGCAGCTGTATGCCCGCGACCCGTCCATCGGTGCCGTGCTGCATACGCACTCGGTGCGCGCCACGGTGCTGACGATGGAGCTGGCGCAGGTCGACACGCTGGTGCTGCGCGGCTACGAATTGCTGAAAGCGTTTAGTGGTGTCATGACCCATGATGCCGAGGTGCGCATCCCTGTCTTTGACAACACGCAGGACATGGTCGAGCTGTCGCAACAGGTCGAGGCGCGCATGCAGCGCGAAGGCACCGGTGCGGCCTACCTGATCCGCGGCCACGGCCTGTACACCTGGGCGGAAGACCTGACGGCCTGCATGCGCCATCTGGAAGCATTGGAATTCCTGCTCGATTGTGAATGGCAGCGCTATCTGGCGCGCGCCCGGGGGTAAGCAACATGAGTGAACTGGTTATCTATAGCGAAACGGCGCAGCAGCAGTGGCAGTCGCGCGACCCGCAGCAGATCGCACAGCAACTGCAGCAGATCGGTGTGCGCTTCGAGCAGTGGCAGCCATCGGCGCCGGTCAAGGCCGGTGACAGCCAGGACGCGATCCTCGCGGCCTACCGCGCTGATGTCGACCGCATCGTTGCCGAGAATGGTTTCAAGACGGTCGACGTGATCAGCATCGATCGCGACAACCCGAACAAAACCGCACTGCGCGAGAAATTCCTCAGCGAGCATATCCACACCGAGGACGAGGTGCGTTTCTTTGTCGACGGCTGCGGCCTGTTCTACCTGCACGTTGGCGACAAGGTTTACGGCGTGCTGTGCGAGAAAGGCGATTACCTCAGTGTGCCGGCCAATACCACACACTGGTTCGACCTCGGCCCGGAGCCACAGCTGGCGGCGATCCGCTTTTTCAACAACCCGGAAGGCTGGGTGGCGCAATACAGCGGCAACCCGATTGCCAACCTGTTCCCGAAGCTGGATGCATGACAGCAATGGCCAAGGTGATCCTGACCGATATCGAAGGCACGACCAGCTCCATCTCGTTCGTCCGCGATGTGCTGTTCCCGTATGCGGCGCAGCATTTGCCGATGTTCGTGCGAGCCAATGCGCACGAGCCGGCCGTGGCTGAACAATTGCGTGCGGCAGCGCAGGAAGCTGGCGTGGCAGGTGATGACTGCGAAGCGATCATCGCTGCCCTGCAGCGCTGGATTGCCGAAGACCGGAAAATCACGCCGTTGAAAGCCCTGCAGGGCATGCTGTGGGAGCACGGCTACCGCAATGGCGATTATCGCGCCCATGTCTATGCCGATGCGTTTGATCAGCTGCAGCAGTGGCATGCGGCAGGCGTGTCGCTGTATGTCTATTCGAGTGGCTCGATCCAGGCGCAGAAGCTGTTTTTCGGCTACAGCGAATTCGGCGACATGACGCCGCTGTTTCGCGACTATTTCGACACCACCAGCGGGGCGAAGCAGGAAGCGGATTCCTACCGTCGCATTGCGGCAGCCATCGGCTGTGCGCCGGTAGACATCCTGTTCCTGTCGGACATCCGCGGTGAGCTGGATGCCGCGCGCGCTGCCGGCTTGCAGACCTGCTGGCTGGTGCGCCCGGCAGACACCACCGCGACCGAAGCCGATCTGGCTGCGTCGCCGCATGCTGTGGCACGCGATTTCCATGGCGTCACGCTGCGCTGACGGATTCTAGTCGGCCGTTTTCTTCAGCTGTTCAATCACTGTCGGCGGCAATTCGACCAGCGGGCAATCCACGGTGGCCTGCTGCTGGATGCTGCCACCCTGTAGCGCATCGGCCACCAGCCCCTGCTGGATGCGGGCCAGTTGCTCGCGGTAGGCACCGGTATTCATCTGCCAGATGGCCAGCAGCCGCTCGCGTCCCAGCAGTGGTTCGCCGGCGGTCAGCAGTCGCAGCCGGTCGTAGAACTGCGCGGTCTCCGGGTCGGCCAGCCGGTTGCTGCCCGTCGCGAGGCTGGCGCAGTAGCCGGCGGGCACAAGCCGTTTCACATGGCCGGGGCGCCATTTCTCATCGGCCGGATGGCGCGGCATGCGCGCCAGCAGCGGGTCAGTGATGCCGAGCAGGTCTACCACGATGTGGCCAGTGCCGAGGCAATAGCCGCGGAAACCCATGTTGTAGGCAGCGGTGACTGGCAGCTGCTGGCGCTGCTGCTCAAGGCTGTCCTGGCACCAGCCGTGGTCGTGCAATAGTGGCGTGTCGCGCTGCAGGGCTTTCCACAGTGCCGTAAAGTGGAAAAAGAAGTGGCGCTCCTGTGTCACGCCGTTCGCAGTGTCCGGCATACGGAATGGCTCGGCACCCCAGCGCAACGGCGTCACCAGCGGTGGCTCCCACAGGACCCAGCTTATGCCGGCGGCGATGGCCAGCAGTGCCGCGGTGCTGCGTTGCCGCAGACGGCTGGCATCGCGCAAGGGATACAGCAGCGCAATCGTGCACAACAGCACATCCCAGCTGAAAAACCGGCCGCGCATGAAGTCGCCGCCGATCCACACCACATACGCCAGGTGCAACGCGATGCCGAGCGCCAGTGAACGCAGCGCAGCATGGCGGGACAGCAAGCCTGCGAGCAAGCCAGCCGGTAGCACCGCGACACTGATGAAATCGCGCCACACCGAGGTGCCGAAATAGCTGGCACCGCGCTCGATCAGCCACGCGCGCGGGATATCGATGCCCAGTTTGGCGTAGGCCGTGTTCGGTAGCGGGAAGCCGTAATAGGCCAGTGAGAAAAGCGTCCACAGTGCGAGAGGCATTGCCAGTGCCAGCGCTGCCGGCAACAGTGAGCTGCCTGCGCTGCGGTTGCACCAGAAGCTGTGCAGCAGCGGTGGCAGCACGAACAGCAGCAGGTCATGGCGCGTCACCAGCAGCAGGCCTGCGGCCATGCAGCCATACAGCAGGGCTTTGGCCGGCGGCAGTTGTTCGCGGTTCAGGTGAAAGCGGGCGACAAACGACAGCAGGCAGTAAGCGAGTGCGTTTTCGAGCCCGGAGGTGGTGAAATCGAAAAAAGCCTGTGAAAACACCAGTACCACAATCGCCAGCAGCCACAGTCCGGCATGGGCGAGGATGCGCTGCAGGTTCCACAACAGCAGCACGTTGCACACCGCGCTGAGCATGATGCTGTTGAGGTAGTGGTCGCGGTGCAGCGTTCCGGCAGCAGCCAGCAGCCAGTACCACAGAGGGCAAGTAAATACCTGCACCCGCTCGTGCGGGTTCCAGCGCGGGCCGTGGCCTTCGAGCAACTGTTCCAGGCTGCGGAACAGGATGTAGGCATCGTCGCTGACCCACGCGTTCTTCAGGAACACGACACTGAACAGCAACAGGCCAGCGATGTAACAGGAGCGGGCTGCAGACACGGCGTCTACCAGGATCAAGGTCGGGGGATGATGAGGCAGCGGGGTGGTGCTGTAAACTCCGCGGCGCAGGTGTGATTGACGAGGACGTTATGGACAATCTGGCAGGGCAATTGCTGGTGCAGCAGAACGAGTGCACTTTGTGCTGGGTGAAAGCCGATGGCAGCCCGGCGGCCACGATCGTCAGTTATGTCTGGCATGAAGGTTCGGTATGGATGACGGCCGTGGCTGGCAGCGGGCGCGTCAGGGCGTTGCAGCGCAACCCGCGGGCGGCAGTGGTGGTCAGCGGCAAGGGCACGCCACTGGGCGACAGTCGCTGTGTGTCGCTCCAGGGCACAGTGCAGTTGCGAGAGGAGCATGCCATACGTGACTGGTTTTTCCCTGCCTTCGCTCGTGCAGTGTTGCCCGGCAGCCTGAAAGGTGCGGCGATGATGGCCGGCATGATGCATTCCCCGGAAAACCTGGTGCTGCAGTTCACCCCGCAGCATGTCATCCCGTGGGATAGCCACAAGCAGATGGCCATGGCCAACAGCCTCTGAGCGGATTTGGCCGCGGGTGTTTTTTTCCTTGACCGTCTGGAGGTCGCTTTATAAGATACCCGGCCTCGAAAGAGCCCGTTCCGCCTTAGCTCAGTCGGTAGAGCAATTGACTGTTAATCAATGGGTCGCTGGTTCGAGCCCAGCAGGCGGAGCCATTATTCATGGGCACTTGTCCTTCCCGGTACGGGATTCGCGGCGAGTGTCCTTTTTTTTACCTTGGCAAGGTAGCTCAGCTGGTTAGAGCACAACACTCATAATGTTGGGGTCCCCGGTTCGATTCCGGGCCTTGCTACCATCTTTCCCTCCGGTCCCTGTTCCGGTGTTGCGCCGAACATGACAGCAGACCTCTTTGCTACCCCATCCCCGGCCGGTGAGCATATCGTGCTCCCGGGCGCTGACCTGCTCTACTACCCCGACTGCTTTGCGGGCGCTGAGGCCGATGCCCTGTTCCAGGCGCTGGCGGATGGCATTCCCTGGCAACAGGGCAGCATCACAGTGTATGGCAAGGCGCACCGCGAGCCCCGCCTCAGTGCCTGGTATGGCGATCCCGGTTGCAGCTACACCTACTCCGGCCTGCGCCATGAGCCGCTGCCGTGGACACCGTTGCTCGCCGGCATCAAGGCGCGGGTCGAGGCACTCGCCGGCGACGTGCGCTTCAACAGCGTGCTGGCCAACCTGTACCGCAACGGGGCCGACAGTGTCGGCTGGCACAGTGATGACGAACCCGAACTCGGTCCTGCACCTGTCATTGCGTCAGTTACCTTTGGCCAGCCGCGGCCGTTCCAGTTGCGCCACCGCAGTGACAAGGCCTTGCGCTATGCCCTGGTCCTGCCGCACGGCAGTCTGTTGCTGATGCGCGGGCAGACCCAGCGCCACTGGCAGCACCAGATCCCCAAGAGCGCCAGGCCGCTCGCGCCGCGTATCAACCTGACGTTCCGGGTGGTGCGCGGGTAGAATGGCCGGTCACCACCGCCAAGCCGCCAGCCCATGCCAGAAAGCACCCGCCAGAACCCGCGCAGCCCGGTAGCGACCCAGGAGCCGCGGCCGTTCGTGGTGCAGTCGCGCTTTGCGCCGGCCGGTGACCAGCCGGCGGCGATCGAGGCTCTGGTGGAAGGTGTGCAGGCCGGGCTGTTGGCGCAAACCCTGCTCGGGGTGACCGGTTCCGGCAAGACGTTCACGATCGCCAATGTCATCGAGCGCCTGCAGCGGCCGACCATCGTGCTGGCGCCGAACCGCACACTGGCGGCGCAGCTGTACGGCGAGTTCCGCGAGTTCCTGCCCAATAACGCCGTCGAGTACTTCGTCTCGTACTACGACTACTACCAGCCAGAAGCCTATGTGCCGTCGTCCGACACCTTCATCGAGAAGGATGCCTCGGTGAACGAGCATATCGAGCAGATGCGCCTGTCAGCCACCAAGGCGCTGCTGGAGCGCGAGGATGTCGTGGTGGTGGCGACAGTGTCGTCGATCTACGGCCTCGGTGACCCGGAGCTGTACCTGAAGATGGTGCTGCACCTCAGTCGCGGAGACCGCATCGACCAGCGTGAGTTGTTGCGGCGGCTGGCGGAATTGCAGTACAAGCGCAATGACATCG
>CALMIC010000318.1 GCA_937864065.1 uncultured Cellvibrionales bacterium
GAGGAATTCCTCGATGTCGAGGTGCCAGGTTTCCAGGTAGGCGCAGACGGCGCCCTTGCGCTTGCCGCCCTGGTTGACGGCCACGGCAGTGTCATTGGCCACTTTCAGGAATGGCACGACACCCTGTGAGCGGCCGTTGGTGCCCTTGATGTAGGCGCCAAGCGAACGCACCGGTGTCCAGTCATTGCCCAGGCCGCCAGCCCACTTTGACAGCATCGCATTGTCCTGGATCGCACCGTAGATTCCGTGCAGGTCGTCTGGCACTGTAGTGAGATAGCAGGAAGAAAGCTGTGGGCGCAGTGTGCCGGCATTGAATAGGGTGGGCGTGGAAGCCATGTAGTCGAATGATGACAGCAGCTCGTAGAACTCGATTGCGCGTGCTTCGCGGTCAGCTTCGGCAGCGGCCAGTCCCATAGCGACACGCATGAAGAAAATCTGCGGCAGCTCAAAGCGGATTTCATCTTCGGTATGGATGAAATAGCGATCGTACAGCGTCTGCAGGCCCAGGTAGTTGAACTGCATGTCGCGGCTGGCGTCGAGCGCCTTGCCCAGCTTGCCCATGTCATAGGTGGCCAGCTCGGGTGATACCAGTTCCAGCTCGATCGCCTTGTTGATGTAGGCAGGCAGTGCTCGTGGATACAGTGCCACCATCTCGGCTTGCGTGGCCTGCTGCGCCAGTCCGAGGAAGGACAGGGCCTCGCGACGCAACTGGTCCATCAGCAGGCGGGCAGTTGCGTAGGAATAGTTGGGTTCTTTCTCAACCAGTGCGCGGGCGGTGATGACCAGCGAGGTGTTGACGTCATCGGCGGAGACGCCGTCATAGAGGTTGCGCATGGCCTCTTCGATGATCGTCTGTGCATCGACGCCTTCCAGACCGACACAGGCTTCGCGCACGATCGTTTCCAGGCGGCCGATATCCAACGGTTGGCGGCTGCCATCGGCCAGGGTCACATTGATCGTAGGATGGGGCTTGCTCTCGGCGGCGGCCTTGGCCGCCCGGAGCCGGGCGTGTTCTTCCCGGTAGAGGACGTAGTCCCGGGCGACTTTCTGCTCACCATTGCGCATCAGGGCCAGCTCGACCTGGTCCTGGATGTCTTCGATATGCACGGTTCCGCCGGATGGCATGCGGCGCCTGAAGATCTCGGTGATCTGGCCGGTCAGGTTGGCCACGGTTTCGTGGATGCGCGATGACGCTGCCGCCGTGCCGCCTTCCACGGCCAGGAAGGCCTTGGTCATGGCGACGGCAATCTTGCTCTCGTCATAGGGCACCACCGTGCCATTGCGTTTGATGACTCGCAGCTGGCCAGGTGCTGTGGCAGTGATGCTCGATCCACGCGGGTTGGCGGCTGTCATCGGCGGGTTGAGCGGGGATTCCTGTGAGCTGGAAATGTCAGTATGCATGGACGTGCGACCTCATATTTGTCTCTTATATGGAAGGCCCTGCGCGGCGGGGCCTGATTCCGTGTTGAGGGGGGCGCCAGAAGGCGGGCCAGATGACAGGAAAACGCTATATCTAGGGGTTTCCGCTCGGCGAGATACAAGATAATGCGCTTGGCGGGGCAAGGCAAGGAATATCTGTGAGGGCAAGCTGTGGATAAGGTGTGCTGGACTGCAAAAACATGACTGGCGTCACAAAACAACCTGTCCGGGGGTGGCTTCCGACGGTTGTGACACAATATGTAGCGTGGCTATGCCTGAAAAGGCGGTACCTGTTGTGTCCGGCAGATGAATAGGGCTTCAGTTGCCCTCGACATCCCCGGGTTCCGTGGCATGCGTGGAATCCGCTTGTCCGGACTGCATGCGCTGGTAGATCTCTTCCCGGTGGACCGGGGTGTCCTTGGGTGCATCGATGCCGATGCGAACCTGGCTGCCGCGGGCATTGAGGATGGTGATGCGGATGTTGTCGCCGATCATGAATGACTCGCCGGTGCGACGGCTAAGGATGAGCATGTCAGAAGGTCCTCTCGCGGCTGGTGTTACCGCGGACTGACTTCATATGGACTATCCATGTCCTACCTGCGCGGTAGAGTTTCATCATAATGCAAATTCGCCGCGGGATGCCATACGGCCAACGGTATCTCGCAGGTTGACATTGGTCGCCTTGCTGGCAAAATCCCGCATCCTGTCACCGGTGGGTGACGACTGCGGGTCAAGCCCCGGTCGCCGCTCGGGTCGGGCAAATCGCCTGCAAGCCGGTTGTTGATTTGTGCATATCCCGCACTTCTCCGTGCCAGACAAGGGCTTTACCCAGCCCGCGTCCCGGGGCTTTCCAGTTGTCGCACCGGCAAGAAACAGAATCGGGTAATGATCATGACTGAAAAAGCAGCAGAATTACTGTCTGGCGGCGAAATGCTGATCCGCGCCCTGCGCGATGAGGGGGTCGAGTACATCTTCGGCTACCCCGGCGGCGCAGCCCTCCATATTTACGATGCCATTTTCCAGCAGAAGGATGTCCAGCACATCCTGGTACGCCATGAGCAGGCTGCGACCCACGCTGCTGATGGCTATGCCCGCGCCACCGGCAAGGTGGGTGTCGTGCTGGTGACGTCAGGCCCCGGCGCTACCAATGCCATCACCGGCATTGCCACGGCTTACATGGATTCGATACCGATGGTGGTTATCTCCGGCCAGGTCCAGAGTCACCTGATAGGTGAGGATGCTTTCCAGGAAACTGATATGGTCGGCATTTCCCGGCCGATCGTGAAGCACAGCTTCACTGTCAGGGATGCTGCCGAGATCCCCGAGATCGTCAAGAAGGCCTTCTATATCGCCAGCACTGGCCGGCCCGGACCAGTGGTGATCGACATCCCCAAGGACAAGACCCATCCGCACCTGAAGTTCGAGTACCGCTATCCCGACAAGGTCAAGCTGCGTTCATACCAGCCGCCTGGTCGCGGCCATGCCGGCCAGATCAAGAAAGCGGTCCAGATGCTGCTTGAGGCGCGTCGTCCGGTGATCTACACCGGCGGTGGTGTGGTGCAGGGCAATGGTTCCGAGTTGCTGGTGGAGTTGGCGAGGCTGCTGAATTACCCGGTGACCAATACACTGATGGGGCTGGGTGGGTACCCGGCCAGTGACCGCCAGTTCCTGGGTATGCTAGGCATGCACGGCAACTACGAAGCCAACATGGCCATGCATCACAGTGATGTGATCCTGGCTGTTGGCGCACGGTTTGATGACCGCGTTACCAACACGCCTTCAAAATTCTGTCCCGATGCCAAGGTCATTCATATTGATGTTGACCCGGCTGCCATCTCGAAAACTGTGCGTGCCGATATACCGATTGTCGGTACGGTTGATTCGGTGTTGCGCGACATGCTGGCCCTGCTGAAAGAAGGCAAGGAAAGGCCGGATACTGTGGCTCTCAAGGACTGGTGGAAGCGGATTGATGGATGGCGCGAGGAGTACGGCCTGTATACCCAGCCGCGTTATGGTGCGTCTGGTGGCTCGCTGATCAAGCCGCAAGATGTGATCAAGATGTTGAGCAAGGTCACCAAAGGTGATGCCTACATCACGTCAGATGTCGGCCAGCACCAGATGTTTGCTGCGCAGTACTACATGTTTGACAAACCGCGCCGCTGGATCAATTCAGGTGGCCTCGGCACGATGGGCTTCGGGTTGCCAGCGGCCATGGGTGTGCAGATGGCATTCCCGGATGCTACGGTTGCCTGTGTGACCGGTGAGGGCAGCATCCAGATGTGTATCCAGGAGCTGTCAACCTGCACGCAATACCATCTGCCGGTCAAAATCATCAACCTGAACAACCAGGCTCTTGGCATGGTGAAGCAGTGGCAGGACATGCAGTATGAGGGGCGCCATTCCCACAGCCTTTACGAGGATTCCCTGCCGGATTTCGTCAAGCTGGTGGAGGCTTATGGCCACGTTGGCATGAAAGTCACCCGTTATGAGGATCTGGAGGAGGCGATGGAAAAGTGTTTCGCCATGAAAGATCGTGTCGTGTTCATGGATATCTATGTTGACAGCACAGAGCATGTTTATCCGATGCAGATCGCGCCGAACGGGTCGATGCGTGACATGTGGCTGAACAAGACGGAGCGCACCTGATGAGACGCATCATTTCTGTATTGCTGGAAAATGCTCCCGGGGCATTGTCGCGTGTGGTCGGCTTGTTTTCCCAGCGGGGCTACAATATCGAGACGCTTACGGTTGCGCCGACCGAGGATCCGACCCTGTCGCGCCTGACGCTGACAACGATTGGCGATGACAAGATTATCGAGCAGATCACCAAGCACCTTAACAAGCTGGTTGATGTGGTGAAGCTGGTTGACCTGACCGAGGGTAGCCACATCGAGCGGGAGATCATGCTGGTCAAGGTGCGGGCGAGCGGTGCCCAGCGCGCTGAAATCAAACGCTGCGTGGATATTTTTCGTGGCCAGATTGTGGATGTCACCAGCTCTATCTACACCGTCCAGCTGGTAGGTGCCAGTGACAAGCTGGATGCGTTCCTGGAGGCCGTTGGTGACGCGGCTATCCTGGAGGTCGTGCGCAGTGGTGTGTCAGGTATTGCGCGCGGCGAGAAAGTGCTGAGTCTTTAACTTCCCCTGATAATTAACCGGCAGTAGCCAAAACACTTGAGGTAAACCATGCAAATCTATTACGACAAAGATGCCGACCTTTCCATCATCCGCAGCAAGAAAGTGGCTGTCATCGGTTTCGGCTCACAGGGCCATGCCCATGCCGGCAACCTCAAGGACTCCGGTGTTGATGTTGTGGTCGCGCTGCGTCCGGGCTCTGCTACTGCCAAGAAGGCCGAGGCTGCAGGACTGACCGTCAAGTCTGTTGCAGAGGCAGTAAAGTGGGCTGACCTGGTCATGGTTCTGACACCGGATGAATTCCAGTCGCAGCTTTACAAGCACGAGATCGAGCCGAATATCAAGCAGGGCGGCATTCTGGCTTTCGCACATGGCTTCGCTATTCACTATAACCAGATAGTGCCGCGTGCAGACCTTGATGTCATCATGATTGCGCCGAAAGCGCCTGGCCATACTGTTCGCAACGAATTCGTCAAGGGTGGTGGTATCCCTGACCTGATTGCAGTGTTCCAGAACGCTTCGGGCAAGGCGAAAGACGTTGCCCTGTCATATGCCTCGGCTATTGGTGGTGGTCGTACCGGTATCATTGAAACTACGTTCAAAGATGAAACCGAAACTGACCTCTTTGGTGAGCAGGCAGTGCTTTGTGGTGGCTGCGTTGAGCTGGTCAAGATGGGTTTCGAGACACTCGTTGAGGCTGGTTACGCGCCCGAGATGGCTTATTTCGAGTGTCTGCATGAGCTGAAGCTCATCGTTGACCTCATGTACGAAGGCGGTATTGCCAACATGAATTACTCCATCTCTAACAATGCCGAGTATGGTGAGTATGTGACGGGCCCGCGTGTGATCAATGAAGAGTCGCGCAAGGCGATGCGCCAGGCGCTCAAGGATATCCAGACAGGTGAATATGCCAAGAAGTTTATTCTTGAAGGAGCCACCAACTATCCGTCCATGACTGCCCATCGCCGCAACAATGCTGCTCACCCGATCGAGGTGGTTGGTGCCAAATTGCGTGCGATGATGCCGTGGATCCAGAAAATCGTGGACAAGAGCAAGAACTAATCACTCGTGTTGCTTTCAAACGCGGCTACGGCCGCGTTTCTTGTTATGGGCTGGGAGGTGTGTGATGTCTGAGGAAAAACAGGGTCAGCCGGAAGTTGCCGACGATGATAGTTTGCTGCCTATCGGTGAATTGGTCGAGGAGGTTGCAGAGGAAGATGGTAGCAAGGTTCGTCACCGCGGCATCTACCTGCTGCCCAACCTGTTTACAACCGCGGCGCTTTTTTGTGGGTTTTATGCGGTTATAGCGGGTATGCAGCACCGCTTCGAGCCTGCCGCCATGGCGATTTTTGCTGCGATGCTCTTCGATGGGCTGGATGGGAGGGTTGCCAGACTGACTAACACCCAGAGTGCTTTCGGGGTCCAGTATGACAGCCTCTCCGACCTGGTGTCGTTCGGTGTTGCGCCCAGTCTGGTGATGTTCAGCTGGGCACTGCATGTGATGGGTAAATTGGGTTGGTGTGTCGCTTTCCTCTATTGCGCCTGTGCAGCATTGCGCCTTGCTCGTTTCAATACACAGGTCGAGACAGCGGATAAGCGGTTCTTTACCGGCCTGGCCAGTCCTGCAGCTGCAGCAGTTATTGCCGGGACAGTGTGGGCAGGGTATGACATCCAGGTGGAGGCTCGCTGGGTGGCGGGAATGCTGTGCTTACTGACGGCCTGTACAGGTATCCTGATGGTCACAAACTTGCGTTACTACAGCTTCAAGGGGATTGATTTCAGGGGGCGGGTACCGTTTTTTTACATACTGGCCGTCATCGTCATTCTTGCCCTCATTGCCTGGGATCCGGAGAATCATTTGCTGGCGGTGGCAGTTGTATACGCCCTTTCCGGCCCCATATTGCATTGGAAGACCAGAAAAACAGCTGGCTGAGGGTCACAAAACCAAAGGATTGAAGGGAAATTCAAAAAAAACGAGATTTTTCCTTGCAAGCCCCTGAGAGTTGCATATAATGCGCGTCCGCACTGAGCGAGCCTCTGG
>CALMIC010000319.1 GCA_937864065.1 uncultured Cellvibrionales bacterium
CGCCAGACGGGCTATCAGTCGCCGTGTAAATAACCGGGAATACACCCACTTCGGTCGGCGTACCGGTCAGCTCACCGGTTGCGCTGTTGTAGCTGATGCCAGGCGGCAAACCCAGTGCCGTGTAAGTCACAGTGTTGCCGTTTTCAGTGTCGACAAGGATCGGGTAGGAGCTGACATAAGGAATGCCATACAGCGCAGCCGGCACCCCGAAATAATCCCAATAGAATTCGCTGGTCGCATGCGGGGCAATCCACATCGGCAAATTGGTACTGATGGTCGTGGCCGGGTTGGTGCCGTGGTCTGTTGCCAGGATCGTCAGGTAGTAGGTGCCGGCGGTGCCAGCCAAGGGAGTGCCTGATACCACGCCGGTATCGGTGTTAATGGTCAACCCGTCCGGAAGGCCCGTCGCAGAATACGTCACTGTACCTTGAGCGCCGCTGGTGAGGTAAGCATCACTGTAGGCAGTACCTACTTCACCATTATCGAGCCTGTAAGTTTCAAATTTGAAGTTGTAAGCCGGTGGCTCGGCGCTGTCGGCCGGGTAGATCGTCATCGGCAGCGTAGTAGTGGCGACATTGCCTTCGCCAGTGTCATTGTTGGTGAAGGTGACATAGAAAGTACCGGCCGTGATCGGAGTACCGCTCACCACGCCGGTGGTGCCATCCAGCGTGATGCCCACGGGCAGGTTCTGCGCGCCCCATATGAAAGGCCCCACACCGCCTTGCGAAGCCAGCGTCATCGAGTAAGTTTCACCCACCCTGCCGTCGGGCAGGGAAGTGGTCACGAAGGAGGCACCGCTGTTGCCACCCCCACCCGTGGCGGTGATCTTGAAGCTCGGGATATACAACTCGATCGTTGTGACACCATCGTTGGCCGTGATGGTCACTTTTTTCTGTTCCACCACTGTCGGCTTGCCATAAATGGCGCCCGTCTGAGTATTCAACTGCAAGCCGGTTGGCAGGGTTTCGCACTGCACGCCGCAGCCGGTTTTCACGGCAAAGGTCACCGGCCCAGCGGCATTGGCGGTGAAAATCTTGGCGAAGTATTCGCCGTTGGTGCTGCCTTGCGGCACGGTGGTGGTCAGGAAGCGGAAGGCTGCATTGGCCTGCCCCGGCAGGGCAAAGCAGAACAGCAGGAGGCACAAGCCGAAAAGGCGCTGTCGGAACGGCAGGGTGAAGGACATGGCAAACCACCTCGGTTAGACAAAAAGGCACCTTTTGAACATACCATAATCCGCCGACGCGACAGCAACCGGCAATCCTGCGATGCTTGCCTCCCGTCGACTGTCATATCGCGTTCACCGGAGTTGCCATGACCACCCCCGACCTCATCCGCCAGTACTACGCCGCCTTCAATCGCCAGGACTGGGAAGGCATGCTGGCGCTGCTGGCGGACGACATCGCCCACGACGTGAACCAGGGCGGCCGCGAGACCGGCATCGAGGCCTTCCGCGCCTTCCTCGCCCGCATGGACCGCTGCTACAGCGAGCAGGTCACCCAGCTGGTGGTGATGGCCAGCGACGACGGCAGCCGCGCCGCAGCCGAGTTCGTCATCGAAGGCACCTACAAGGCCACCGACGGTGACTTCCTGCCCGCCAGCGGCCAGCGCTACACCCTGCCCGTCGGCGCCTTTTTCGCCATCCGTGGCGGCAAGATCGCGCGTGTCACCAACTACTACAACCTGCAGGACTGGTTGGCACAGGTCGGCGCCTGAGCCCCCCGCGAGAAGCGTAATACCGGCCACCCCGCAACCCCGACTATTACGGGGCACCGGGGCAGCCTGATTTGGGTATGATTCCGGCTCCTGCATAGGGAAACCCTGCCTGAGAGGTAAGCCGATGACGCCTGACGAACAGAAAAAAGCCTTTGAAGCCGAGCTCTACAGCTGGGTCGGCCGCGAGATCGCCCCGCCGACACCCGGCCTGGACAAGGTCAACGAAGCCATGATCCGCCACTGGTGCGAGGTGATGGGTGACACCAACCCTGTCTACACCGACCCAGCCGCTGCCGCCAACACCGCCAAGGGCGGCCTGATCGCCCCGCCGACGATGCTGCAGGCCTGGAGCATGGAAGGCTACCCGATGGCCTTTGCCGACCAGCAGGACCCGTCCACCATGGACGGCCAGCGCCGCCTGCACCGCTTCATGGAAGACAACGGCTACACCGCCGTGCTGGGCACCAACTGTGACCAGGAATACTTCCGCGACCTGAAGCCGGGCGACACCGTCATCGCCCACACGAAGATCCACTCGATCTCGGAAGAGAAAGCCACCGGCATGGGCACCGGCTATTTCATCGAGACGCGCACCGAATTCACCGACCAGAACAACGAGCTGGTCGGCACCATGCTGTTCCGCGTGCTGAAGTTCCGCCCGGCACAGGCACCCAAACCGGTAAGCGAAAGCGCCCAGGAAGAGAACAAGGCCCCGACCCGCACCCGCTCCGTGCGCGGCCACGACAACGCGTGGTGGTGGGACCAGGTGGAAAAGAACAAGGTGCTGCCGATCCAGCGCTGCAAGGGCTGCCAGACGCTGCGCCACCCGCCGCGCCCGTTCTGCAACCAGTGCCAGAGCGGCGAATGGGATTTCGTCACCTCGACACTCGAGGGCGAGATCTTCAGCTTCGTCGAACTGCACTACCCGGAAATCCCCGGCTACACCTACCCGCTCATGTGCGCCGTGATCACCCTCGACGAGGGCACCCGCATCCTGTCGAACGTGATCGACTGCAAGCCGGAAGACGTGCAGATCG
>CALMIC010000320.1 GCA_937864065.1 uncultured Cellvibrionales bacterium
CCAGCGGCCGGCGGCCGTGGTGCTGCGCGACGGCTGGAAACTGATCCGCTATTACGACGGCAGCGCGCCTGAGCTCTATTACCTGCCGGATGACCCGCTGGAGCAGCACGACCGGCACGCGAGCGAGAAACAGCGCACCGCCAGCCTGCTGCGCGAGCTCGAACAGTGGCTGCAGCGCACCGGCGGTGCCGTGAGCCTGCCGGCCAACCCGGCCTATTCGCCCTCCGGCCAGTGATTGTCGGCCACCAGCTGCGCCAGGTCAGCGCGTGTGGCCCACTGTTCCTGTTGCAGCATCGGCTGTTCGTAGAACTTTTCCACATGGCCGATGCAGAGGATCGCCACCGGCCGGCTGCCGGCCGGCATGCCCAGCAGCTGTTTCAGTGCTTCCGGCTCGAACAGGGATACCCAGCCCACGCCGAGCCCCTCGGCGCGCGCGGCCAGCCACAGGTTCTGGATGGCGCAGGACACGGAGGCGAGGTCCATCTCCGGCAGTGTGCGGCGGCCGAAGATGTGCTGTTCGCGCCGGTCCATCAGCGCCACCACCAGCAGTTCGCCGCAGTCGAGCACGCCTTCCACCTTGAGCTTCATGAATTCGTCCTCGCGCTCACCCAGTGCAGTGGCGGTGGCGCGCCGCTCCTGTTCCACCAGCGCGTGGATCCTTTCGCGCAGCGGGCGGTCGGTGATGCGGATGAAACGCCATGGCTGCATGAAGCCGACACTGGGGGCATGGTGCGCGGCCTGCAGCAGGCGGGCGAGCACGTCCGGGTCCACCGGGTCGGGCAGGAAGTGGCGCATGTCGCGGCGTTCGTTGATCACGCGGTAGACAGCAGCGCGCTCGGCATCGGGGTAGGCGTGGGCAGTCATGCGGGGAGGGCAGGGCTCTGGCTGGCGTAGCCGGCATTATATCGGTCGCCGGCACCATTGGCGGGCGGCCCGGACGCGCTACAATGCAGGGCAGGTACCTACCGGCACAGCACAGGAGCAGCGCCATGGCCGACGAGCTTTTCCACGTGGTTTTTCGCGGCGATATCGCCGACGGTTTTGCCCTCGCCGACGTCAAGGCGCGTTTCGCCCAGTTGTTCAAGCTCGACCCGGCGCGCGTTGATGCCTATTTCGCCGGCAAGCCGACCGCGCTGAAGAAGGACTGTGACCGCGCCACGGCCGAGAAATTCAGGGGCGCGCTGCAGCAGATCGGCGCCGTTGCCGAGATCCGCCCGGCTAACCCGGTAGCCGCTGCACCGGCTCCCCAGCCCGCTGCCCAACCGGCCGCGCAAACCGCTGCGGCGAAGCCCGCCGTGCCAGTTGCTCCTGCTGCGCCGGCAGCAGCGGTGGCCCCGGTTGCTGCGAACCCGTGGTCGCTGTCGCCGGAGGGCAGCACACTGATCCGCCCCGACGAGATCGTCGCGCCGCCGCCGGTGGAAGTCAGCATCGAGCATATCAGCGTCGTCAAGCGCAACCCGTTCGCCGCCGATGCCGAGCCGCCGCTGGAAGCTGATCGTGACGTGGCACCGCCAGCGCTGGACCTGTCAGCCTACGAAGTGGCCGCCGCCGGCGTTGCCTTGGCTGAGTACGAGGAATTCGTGCCACTGCCGCTCGATCTCAGCGCACTGTCGCTGAGTGAAGTCGGCGCCGACCTGCTGAAGCCGGAGGAGCGCCACGAAGCCGCGCCGGTGCAGGTGGATACCAGCGAGCTGAGCCTGGCCCCGCCGGGCGGCGACCTGGGCGAGATCCAGCCGCCTCCGCCACCCCCGCCGCCATCGACCGAGCACCTCTCCGTCCAGAAGTAAGCCCGGCCCGGTCGCGGGCCGCCATTAACCACAGTCTTACCCGGGCGCGTGGCCTGCTAGAATGCGCGCCCGCTCGCCATCGCCGTCCTGGAGTCCCGCCCGCCGTGCCGGTCAACCTGCAACAGGAAAAACGTGCTGTCAGCACCCTGGCCGCGCTGTACTCGCTGCGCATGCTGGGCCTGTTCCTCGTGCTGCCGGTCATGTCGCTGTACGGGGCGCAATACGAGGCCAGCACGCCGCTGCTGATCGGCATCGCGATGGGAGCCTACGGCGCCTCGCAGGCACTGCTGCAATTGCCGCTCGGCGTGGTGTCGGATCGCGTCGGCCGCAAGCTCGTCATCATCGGTGGCCTGTTGCTGTTCGTCATCGGCAGCCTGGTCGCGGCGCTATCCACATCGATCTACGGCCTTATCCTCGGGCGCGCCCTGCAGGGCAGTGGCGCCATTTCCGGCACATTGATGGCGATGGTGTCCGACCTCACCGCCGAACAGCACCGCACCAAGGCCATGGCCACCATCGGTGCCTGCATCGGTTTGTCTTTCGGCGTGTCGATGCTGCTCGGCCCGGTGCTCACGCAGGTCGGCGGCCTGTCCGGCCTGTTCTGGATCACGGCGCTGCTCGGGGTGGCCGGCATTGCGCTGGTGCTGTTCGTGCTGCCCGAGCCGCCGGCGGACACGCTGCACAGCCCGCACCGCGACACCTTGCCCGCGCCATCGCTGCTGTGGCGTGTGTTGTGCGATACCCAACTGCTGCGCCTGAATGCCGGCATCTTCTGCCTGCACATGGTGCTGATGGCTTCGTTCGTCGTCGTGCCGCACCTGCTCGAAACGCAACTCGGGCTCGATCGCCAGCATCATTGGGAAGTCTACCTGCCGGTGCTCGGCGGCTCGTTCGTCGCGATGATCCCGCTGATGGTCATCGGCGAGAAGAAACGCCTCGTGAAGCAGGTGTTCGTGTTCGCCATCGGCGCGCTGGCGTTTGCGCTGCTGTTCCTCGGCGCCGCGTACCCGTTCAACGCCGCGCTGCTGGCCGGCCTGTTCCTGTTCTTTTTCGCCTTCAACCTGCTGGAGGCGCAATTGCCGTCACTGGTCAGCAAGCAGACCTTCGCCGGCGGCAAGGGCACCGCGATGGGCGTGTATTCCACCAGCCAGTTCCTTGGCACCTTTGCTGGCGGCGCGTTGGGCGGGCTGATGCTGCACCTCGGCGAACCGCGCTGGCTGTTCTGGTCACTGGCGTTGCCGGTAGCGCTATGGTGCTGGTTCGCCAGTACCATGAAAGAGCCACAGTATTTGCTGAACATGATGCTGCCATTTACCGGCAATGCCGATATCGCCCGCCGCGAGTTGCAGCAGGTGCGCGGTGTCGCGCAGGTGCTGGTGGTGCCGGAAGAACAGATGGCTTACCTTAAAGTGGATGAAGCCGTGCTGGACCAGCCGGCGTTGACGGCCCTGCGCAACAGCTGGGCGTCCTAGCGGAGGAAAAAACCATGTTGCGATACCTGTTGTGCGTGATCCTGCTGGCCGGCCTCAGTGGTTGCGGCTACAACGACCTGCAACGGCAGGATGAGGCCATCAGTGCCGCCTGGGCCGAAGTGGTGAACCAGTACCAGCGCCGGGCAGACCTGGTACCCAACCTGGTGGAAACCGTGAAGGGTTACGCCGCGCAGGAGAAAGAGGTGCTCACCGCCGTCACCGAAGCGCGCGCCTCGGTCGGTAGCCTGCAGGTCACGCCGGAACTGGCCAATGACCCGCAGGCGCTGGCGAATTTCCAGCAGGCACAGGCCGGCATGACGAGCGCACTGTCGCGCCTGCTGGTAGTGGCGGAAAACTACCCGCAACTGAAGTCAGACCGCAATTTCCAGGACCTTGCCGCGCAGCTGGAAGGCACCGAGAACCGCATCGCGGTGGCCCGCAAGCGCTACATCGAGGCGGTGCAGGAATACAACACCACCGTGCGCAGTTTTCCGTCCAACTTCACCGCGATGGCCTTTGGCATGGAGAAGAAGCCGAACTTCAGCGTCGAGAACGAAAAGGCGATCAGCACCGCACCGAAAGTCAACTTTGGCCAATAAGCTGCCATGACCCGCACCCTGCGCGCCGCGTGGCTTGGCTGGCTGTTCAGCCTGCTGTGCGCCAGCGCGCTGGCGTTTGACGAACCTGCCGCAGGCCAGTTGCAAGCGGTGCCGCCACTGACTGGCCCCGTCGTCGACCTCACCGGCACACTCGATGGTGCGCAACGCGAGCAGCTGTCACAGAAACTGCGCGCGCTGCACGAACAGTACGGCGCGCAGATGCAGGTGCTCATCGTGCCGACCACGCAGCCCGAGGATGCCTTCAGTTATTCGCTGCGCGTGGTGGAAACCTGGCAGCTCGGCTCGAAAGAAAAAGATGATGGCCTCTTGCTGCTCATCGCCCTCAATGACCGCAAGACCCAGATCCAGACCGGCTACGGCCTCGAAGGCGTCATCCCCGATATAGTCGCCAAGTCGCTGTTGCGCGACACCTTGGCGCCTTTTTTGCAACACGGTGATTTTGCCGGCGGCATCAATGCCGTGATTGACGGGGTGTTCGCGCGCATCAGCGGCGAAGTCACCGAGCTGCCACGCCCGCAGAAAGAGCGCGTTGAGCAGGCAGACTGGGTGGCGGTGGTCATCGTCGGTGCTATCGCCACTGCCATCCTGGCGCAGGTGCTGGGCAATATCATCGCCTCCGGTATCGGTGCTATCGGCGTTTTCTGGCTAGCCGTGGCCCTGTACGGCACCTCGGTCCTGCTGGCGCTGGTGCTCGCCGTTATCACGCCGCTGGTCGCACAGCTGTTCCGCCAGGGGCATGGCGTGGGCGGTGGCGGTGGCTGGTCGGGCGGCGGTGGCGGTTTTGGTGGTGGCGGCTGGTCCGGCGGTGGTGGTGGCTTCGGCGGCGGCGGGGCAGGAGGTAACTGGTGAAGCGCTGGCAACGCATGTTCCGTCATTTCAGCACCCTGCCGTGGCAGGTGCGCCGCGCATTCAGCCCGCCGGTGCTGCAGGCCATCGAACAGGCGATCGTCGCCTCCGAGCTGCACCATAGTGGCGAGGTGCGCTTCGCGGTGGAAGGCTCGCTGGACTGGCTGCCACTGCTGCGCGGTTGCACGGCCCGCCAGCGCGCGCTGGCGCTGTTCGGCCAGCTTGGCGTCTGGGATACCGCGCAGAACACCGGCGTGCTGGTGTATGTGCTGTATGCCGAGCGGCGCATCGAGATCGTCGCCGACCGCGGCATCGCCGCCAAAGTCCCGCAGGCCGAGTGGGATGCCATCTGCAACGACATGCGCAGCGCCTTCCGAGCCGGCCGCTACCAGCAGGGGGCGAGCGAGGGCCTGCAGCGCATCACCGCCTTGCTGGCCGCGCATTTCCCGCCGGCGGCGGATGGCAATCCGGACGAATTGCCGAACCGGGTGGTGTTTCTGTAGGGACGATTCGCGAATCGCCCCTACATGCGCCCCTACAATACTGATCGAATATCCAGTATAGTGCCCATGCGCCATCCGCCATTGTCGGGCGGGCGGACTTCATCAACGAGCAAAAATAGAGAGGAATATCATGGCCAGAGGCGTCAACAAGGTAATTTTGATAGGGAACATCGGCAAGGACCCGGAAACGCGCTACAGCGCAGGCGGTGGTGCGATCACCAACGTCACCCTGGCCACCAGCGAGAACTGGAAAGACAAGCAGACGGGCGAGAACCAGGAGCGCACCGAATGGCACCGCGTGGTGTTCTTCGGCCGCCTTGGCGAGATCGCCGGTGAATACCTGAAGAAGGGCAGCAAGGTCTACGTGGAAGGCTCGCTGCGCACCCGCAAGTGGCAGGACCAGTCTGGCCAGGATCGCTATACCACCGAGATCGTCGCCAGCGAGATGCAGATGCTCGACGGCCGTGGCGGCAGCGAAGGCGGCTTCGGCGGCGGCAACCAGTACGAGAACAGCGGCAACCAGGGTGGCGGTGAGCGCCGCAGCCAGCCGCAGCGCAGCGCCCCGCGCCAGCAGGAGCAGGCACCGCCAGCCGGCTTTGACCAGTTCGACGACGATATCCCGTTCTGAGCCCGGCCCCCGCAGGGGCCCGGTGACACGGCAAAAAGCCACCCTTGCGGTGGCTTTTTTGTGCCCGCCATCAACGGTTTGCGGGTGGATTTTCCTGTATTATGAAAAGCTTTCGGGTCGCAGGTATGCGGTCCGGCGGTATTCGGGGGAAGTCGTGTTCAGCAATATCCTGGTCGTCTGCGTGGGCAATATCTGCCGCAGCCCGATGGCTGCCTGCCTGTTGCGCGAGCGCCTGGCCGGCAAGGGGCTGGCCGTGCAATCGGCCGGGCTGGGCGCACTGGTGGACCAGCCGATGGACCCGCTCGCCGCCGAAGTCCTCGCCAGCCACGGCTTCAGCGACCCGTCCCACCGGGCCCGCCAGCTGGAGCGCCGCCACCTGCAGGAAGCCGACCTCGTGCTGGTGGCCGAAAAGAAAATGATCGATGCCGTGCTGCGCATTGGCCCCGAGGCACGCGGCAAGGTATTTGCGCTGGGCAAATGGCAGTCGGACCGCGACATCCCGGACCCGTACCGCCAGTCGCGGGCGATTTTTGAACACACCTATGCCCTGGTGGATGAAGCCGTCAATGCATGGATCCGGCAACTGGGCTGATAGCGCCCGTGCCGCACACTGGATAACCAAGGAAAGCTGGAAGTAGCAAAGATGAGTAAAACAATGAACCAGACAAAAGCACCCGCGCCGCTGCAGCTGCAAGGCCAGGATGATGAAATCGACCTGTTGGCCCTGCTGGGCATCCTGCTGGACTACAAGTGGTTCATCGCTTTTGTCACCGCCGTGTTTGCCATGTTCGGCCTGGTGTATGTCATCCTCGCCTCGCCAGTCTACCGCGCCGACGCGCTGATCCAGATAGAGGCCAAGAAAGCGACGATGCCCGGCCTCGAAGACCTCGCCGAACTCACCGGCAAGGAACCGGAAGCTGTTACAGAAATCGAGCTGCTCAAGTCGCGCTGGGTCATCGGCAAGGCTGTGGACAGCCTGCAACTCGATGTCTACGCTGTGCCGCACCGCTTCCCTTACATCGGCAATTTCTTTGCGCGCCGCTTCTCGCCAGAGACCGAAGGCGAAGTGGCGAGCCCGCTGCTGCCGTTTGCTGACGAATACGACTGGGGCGGCTCCGACATCCACATCACCCGCCTGGAAGTGCCGGAGTCACTGGTGGGTGAAGACATGCTGCTCGTCGTCGGCGAAGGCGGCCGCTACAGCGTGCAGGATGCCGACGAAGTCACCCTGCTGGAAGGCAAGGTCGGCGAACAGGCCAGCGGGCAGGGCATCAACTTGCTGGTCGATACGCTCGTTGCTCGCCCCGGCCAGCATTTCTCCATCGGCCGCAGCACGCGCCTCAGCACGATCGACAGTTTCCGCAGTGCGATCGCCGTCAGCGAGCGCGGCCGCAACACCGGCATCATCAGCATGTCGCTGGAAGACACGGACCCGGACTTTGCCAAGGCTGTGCTCGATGAAGTGGCGCGCCAGTATGTGAAACAGAACATCGAGCGCACCGCCGAGGAAGCGGCCACCAGCCTGACCTTCCTGCGCGACCAGCTGCCGGCGGTGAAAAACGAAATGGAACGCGCCGCTGCGGCGCTGAACGCCTACCAGATCAGCTCCAAGTCGGTGGATATCACCACCGAAACCAAAGGCGTGCTGGAACAGATCGTTGACCTCGACACCAATATCTCCAACCTCAAACTGAAGCAGATGGAGCTGGACAAGCGCTTCACGCGCGAACACCCGGCTTACCAGACCCTGCTGCGCCAGATGGGCGAGCTGGAAGGCAAGAAAGCCGAGCTGGAAGGCAGGGTCTCCGGCCTGCCGGAAACGCAGCAGGAACTGCTCAAGCTCACGCGCGATGTGCAGGTCAGCACCGAGCTGTACACGCTGCTGCTGAACAAGTCACAGGAGCTGGACATCATCCGCGCCGGCACCGTGGGCAACGCCCGCATCATCGACCTCGCGGAAGTGGATACCTCCGACCCGGTCAAGCCGAAGAAACTGCTGATGCTGTTGCTGGCCACTGCGCTCGGCGGTGTGGTTGGTGTGGTGCTCACCGGCCTGCACGTGGCACTCACGCGCGGTATCGAGAACCCGGACGATATCGAATCCCTCGGCCTGCCCGTCAACGCCACCATCCCGTTCAGCGCCCTGCAGCTGGAGGCGGAAAAAGTCGGCGAAAGAACCGGCGCCATGCCGCTGCTGGCGCTCACGCATCCCACAGACCCGGCGGTGGAAGCCATCCGCAGCCTGCGCACCAGCCTGCATTTCACGATGATGGATGCGCCGAACAACATCATGACGATCACCGGCCCCAGCCCGGAAGTCGGCAAGACCTTCATCTCCGCCAACCTGGCGGTGACGATGGCACAGGCCGGCAAGAAAGTACTGCTCATTGATGCCGACATGCGCAAGGGCTACATGCAGCGCTTCTTCGGGCTGGAATCCGGCCATGCTGGCCTGTCCAGCCTGTTGCAGAAGCAGGCAGCGCTGGAGCAGTGCCTGGTGGCCACTAGCGTGCCGGGCCTGCACTTCATCCCGCGCGGCCCGATCCCGGAAAACCCGTCCGAATTGCTGCTCAACCCGCTGTTTGCCCAGCTGTTGCAGCATGCGTCGAAAGAGTTCGACATCGTGATTGTCGATACGCCGCCAATCCTCGCCGTGGCCGATGCGCTCATCGTCAGCAAGCTCGCCGGTGCCAACTACATCGTCGCGCGCTTCAGCAAGAACCCGCTCGGCGAAGTGCAGGCCACCATCAAGCGCTTCGAGACCAATGGTGTGAGGCTGAATGGCGCCGTACTGAACGCCACGCAGAAACGCTCGCTGGCCTACTACGGCTACCAGAAGTATGGCTACGGCAACTACCAGTACAGCTACTACGGCGTCGAGCAGAAGAAAGGTCGCAGCAAGAAGAAGGGCTGAGTCCCGCCATGGCCTGGTACCTCGTGCAGAGCAAGCCGGGCCAGGCCCGTCGTGCGGCCGAACAGCTGCAGAACCAGGGCTACGGCTGCTTCCTGCCGCTGGTGACGGTGGAAAAACTGCAGCGCCAGCAGCGCGTGCAGCTGGAAGAGCCGCTGTTTCCCGGTTACCTGTTCATCCAGCTGGGGCCGGAAGACAACTGGGCTCCCATCCGCTCCACCCGCGGCGTGAGCCGCCTCGTCGCCTTCAATGGCCAGCCACTGCCGGTGGCCGATGCCCTCATCACTGAAATCCGACAGCGCTGCGGCGCGCAGCCATTGCCGCTGTTGGCCGCCGGTGATGCTGTGCGACTGCAAGAGGGCGCCTTCGCCGGCCTGGAGGCCGTGTTCCAGTGCTTCGATGGCGAGCAGCGCGCCATCATCCTGCTCAACCTGCTGCAGCGGGAGCACGCGGTCGCCGTGCCGCTGAGCCAGCTGCAGAAAGTCACCTAAACCGGTTACTATGCCGTATGCGTCACGGATGGCGCGCGAATTGCATCACGTTTTTTTGCAGGTGCAGCCACGGAAGGGCAGGATCTCCCTGCGTCCTCGGGAAGCTGACGCCAAATCCCGGGGCGGTAGCGTGCCTGCAGAGGCTGTATTAATTATCCTTTCTGCAAGGATGAATCTGATATAAAGTGCACTTCATGGAAGACTACTTTCGCGCCATCATCCAGCAGAAAATCGTTGACAGCCAGGCCGCACGCTTGCCGCTGTTGACCAGGCGTGACGCGTGGTTACCCGTGATGCCGGGCAAGGCCCTGGCGGTGATCGGCATGCGGCGGGCCGGCAAGACGTCGCTGTTGTACCAGATCATGACGGGCAAACTGGCGGCTGCCAGTGCTGCCGGCCAGTTGTTGCCAGACCCGCGCGCCGGGTTGCTGTACTTCAGTTTCGAGGACGAGCGCCTCGCCGGCATGGAGGCGAGGCATCTCGACCTGCTGGTTGAGGCGTTCTACCAGCTGCAGCCGGACTGGCGCGACCAGCGCCGTGCCACGTGGTTACTGGACGAAATCCAGCTCGTGCCCGGCTGGGAAGTGTTCATCCGCCGCCTGCTGGACAGCGAAAACATCGAGCTGTACCTGTCCGGTTCCTCGGCGCGCCTGTTGTCGCGCGAAGTGGCCACCAGCATGCGCGGCCGGGCCATGGAAACCGTGGTCTACCCGTTCAGTTTTCGTGAATGCCTGCGTCACCGTGGCGAAGAGCCTGGCAACGTGCAGGCATTGACGAAATCCGATCGCTCACGTTTGCGCCAGCGACTGGACCAGTACCTGGTGGAAGGCGGGTTCCCGGAAGCGCAAGGGCTGGATGTGCGGACCCGGCACGCCTTGCTCAGCGGTTATGTCGATATCGTGTTATTGCGGGATGTCATCGAGCGGCATGCGGTGTCGCAACCGCTGGCGTTGCGCTGGCTGGTGCGGCAGTTACTGGCCAATGCGGCCTGTTGTTTCAGCATCAACAAATTCCATGCCGACCTGAAGTCGCAGGGCGTAGCCATTGGCAAAGACAGCCTGCACCAATACCTCGGCTATCTGGAAGATACCTTCCTGCTGCGCAGCGTGCCGATTGCCACCACGTCCGAGGCCCGGCGCCGCGTTAATCCGCGCAAGATCTACCCGATCGACCAGAGCCTCATCCCGCTGTTTGATCGCAGCGGCAAAGCCAACACCGGCCATGCACTGGAAACTGCCGTGCTGCTGGAGCTGGAACGGCGCGGCGCGCAGGTCAGTTACGTTCGTACCCCGGCAGGGTACGAAGTGGATTTCCTCGCCGTGCTGCCGGATGGTTCGCAGCAGTTAGTGCAAGTGTGCGCCAGTGTGGAAGATGCCGGCACCCGCGAGCGCGAAACCCGAGCCCTGCACGATGCGGCAACAGAATGGCCGCAGGCCAGCCTGCACCTGATAGCGCTGGACATGCAGCCCGGCACCACACTGGAGCGTATTCACTGCAGCAGCGCGCTGGACTGGTTCTTGCAACCCGTCTAGGCCGGCAGGAGGCAAGCAACGCGTTGTCGGGAAGCTGACGCCAAATCCCGGGGCGGTAGCGTGCCTGATATCGTGATATCATTTTTGGTGAGTGAGATGTTTCCGGGGAGGGGATGTTCCCATGGCCCAGATGATTGTTCGTAATATCGGGGAAGACCTGAAAGCCGGCCTGAAGCGCCTGGCCGGGCAGCACGGTTGGAGTATGGAAGAAGAAGTGCGCCAGATCCTCTACCGTGCAGTACAGGAAGCCGGCAATGGCAATCCCGGCAAACTCGGTACCCGCATGGCAGCCTGCTTTGCCGGGATCGGCCTGGATGAGCCGCTGCCGGAACTGCACGGGGATGAAGCTCGCGCCATCGATTTCTGGGCAGGGCAGTAAGCCGCTGTATTGCCGACATACAGGGATGTGAACGCAATGATTATTCTGGATACCAACGTACTTTCGGCGCTGATGCAAAGTCGCCCTGACTGCGAAGTCGTGGCGTGGCTGGACCAGCAGGACCCCGCCAGCGTCTGGCTCACCACAGTGACCCTGTTCGAGGCGCGCTATGGCATTGCGCTGCTGGCAGACGGCAAGCGCAAACAGCAGCTGCGACAGCAACTGGAACAGATGATCAGTGACATATTGCAGCACCGGGTACTCGGGCTGGATGTGGCTGCCGCGAAAGCAGCAGCCACACTGGCAGCAGAAAGAAAACAGCGAGGGCAACCGGTGGACATGCGTGACACATTCATCGCCGGCATTGCACTGGCTCACCGGGCAACACTCGCCACCCGCAATGTCCGGCACTTTGCCGATGTTGGTGTGGCAGTGATCAACCCGTGGGCAAATTCCATCGACGATGACAGGACTGTATAAGGATTCATGAGCACCATCACCCCCACCACCCGTATTTACGTCGCCGGCCACCGCGGCATGGTCGGCTCCGCGATCCTGCGCCAGTTGCAGGCGCGCGGTTGCCAGCACCTCATCACCCGCACCCATGCCGAGCTGGATCTCACCCAGCAGCAGGCCGTGCGCGAGTTCTACGCGCAGGAAAAGCCGGAGGTGGT
>CALMIC010000321.1 GCA_937864065.1 uncultured Cellvibrionales bacterium
CCAGCTTGGCCAGGCGGGCAGGCTCAAAGCGCAGGAAAGAATAGTCGAGCGAAGCAAATCCGCGACTGACCGATTTGAGGCGATCGAAGAAATCCATCACCACTTCGCTCATCGGCAACTCATAGCGCAACGACACCTGGTTGCCGATGAAGAGCATGTCTTTCTGCACACCGCGCTTCTCGACACAGAGACTGATGACATTTCCCAGGTAGGTTTGCGGCACCAGGATATTGGCTTCGACAATGGGCTCACGCATTTCCTGGATCTTGCCAGGATCAGGCAACTTGGACGGGTTATCCACATGGATTACCTCGCCGCCATTCAGCACGACTTCATAGACTACTGTCGGCGCGGTGGTGATCAGGTCAAGGTCATATTCGCGCTCAAGTCGCTCCTGCACAATCTCCATGTGCAGCATACCCAAGAAGCCGCAGCGGAAACCGAATCCCAATGCATCCGAGGTCTCGGGTTCGTAGAACAACGCCGCGTCATTCAGCGTCAGTTTGGCCAGCGCCTCGCGGAAATCCTCGTAATCGTCGGCATTCACCGGGAAAACACCGGCGTATACCTGCGGCTTAACTTTCTGGAAACCGGGCAGCGCTGGCGTGTCAGGGAAAGCGGCATTGATCAGGGTGTCACCGACTGGCGCCCCGTGTATATCCTTGATACCGGCCACAACAAAGCCGACCTCGCCGGCCTTGAGCTCACCAGTTTCCTTGCGTTTGGGCGTGAACACTCCGACGATATCAACAGGATGCGACTTGCCTATCGTTTTCGCCAGGATCTTGTCTTTCTTGCGCAAGGTGCCGTTTTTCACCCGCACGAGTGATACAACCCCAAGGTAGTTGTCGAACCAGGAATCGATGATCAACGCTTGCAGCGGGACTTCCAAGTCACCTTGCGGCGGCGGAATCCTGGTGACGAGTTGCTCCAGGACATCCTCGATGCCGATACCTGACTTGGCACTGCAACGGCAGGCATCGGTGGCATCAATGCCGATGATTTCCTCGATTTCTTTCTGGACCCGCTCTGGCTCAGCCTGGGGAAGATCCATCTTGTTCAGTATCGGCAAGACCTCAAGTCCTTGCTCAATTGCCGTGTAACAGTTGGCAACGGATTGGGCCTCCACTCCCTGGGCAGCATCGACGACCAGCAGTGCACCCTCGCACGCTGCCAACGAGCGTGATACTTCATAACTGAAATCCACATGGCCCGGTGTGTCAATAAAGTTCAGCTGGTATGTCTTGCCATCTTTCGCCTTGTAGTCGAGCGTGACACTCTGCGCCTTGATGGTGATACCACGCTCGCGTTCGATGTCCATGGAATCGAGAACCTGCGCTTCCATCTCCCGTTCGCTCAGTCCGCCACAGACCTGGATGAAGCGGTCAGCCAGCGTGGACTTGCCATGATCAATGTGGGCGATAATCGAGAAGTTGCGGATATGACTGAGGTCAGACACGAAGGTTACCGGGAGGAGCAGGAAAACGGCCGCCAGTTTACCCGATTCAGGCAAGGCTTGCGCCCGATCCAGCTCCCAACGGACTAGTCAATGACAATGGATCGGAATACCGGATTGCCCTCACGGAAAAAGCGTATCGGCTGGACGCTGTCCTTCGGCAACTTGCGCGCCAGATCGCGAAATCCGGCCACATTTTCCACAGAGGTAAACCCGAGCTGGACGATCACATCACCGGGCTGCAAGCCCGCCCTGGCGGCACTAGTACCTGGCTTAACCTGGCGAACCAGCACCCCGCCAGCCAACTGCAGCCGCTGACGGAATTGATCCGGCAACTCCTCCAGTTGCAGCCCCAGCGGCCCACTGGCCGCCTGCCCTTGCTGTTTGCCACCACCGCGCTGGGAAAGCCTGTCATCTGCAGCAGGCAACTGGCCGACCCGAAGCTCCAGCTCCTGTTGTTTACCATTGCGCATCAGCACCAGCCTGGCCATGGCGCCAGGTGCCAGCTGGCCCACCTGGTGTGGCAGGTCACTGGAGAAAAGTATCGGCTTGCCATTGAAGGCCGTGATGATATCCCCAACGCGGATCCCGCCTTCATCAGCAGGCCCACCCGGCATGACCTCGGCTACTAGCGCCCCCTCTGGTCGCTGCAAACCGAAAGACTGGGCCAGCTCCTTGTCCACCTCCTGGATTGACACCCCCAGCCAGCCACGGGCCACTGCACCATGTTCCTTCAGCTGAGCTATGACATTGCGTGCAACACTGGCCGGGATAGCAAAAGACAGCCCCATCGAACCGCCAGAGCGGGTGAATATCTGTGAGTTGATACCCACAACCTCGCCGTCCAGGTTGAAAAGTGGGCCGCCCGAATTGCCGGGATTTATGGCGACATCTGTCTGGATAAACGGCACATAATTCTCGTTGCGCTCGTTGGGCAAGCTGCGGCCAATGGCACTGACAATACCTTGCGAAACGGAATAATCCAGGCCGAATGGCGAACCGATTGCGAGCACCCATTCCCCGACCCTCAGGTCGTCATCCGTATCCAACCGCAGGGTGGGCAAACCCCTCGCATCCACCTTGAGCAGAGCCAGGTCGGAGCTTTCATCACTGCCGACCACTTCTGCCTCGAACTCCCTCCTGTCACTGAGCCGGACGGTAATCCTGTCTGCCCCGTTGATGACATGATGGTTCGTCAGTATGTAGCCGTCCTGATCAATGATGAAGCCAGACCCCAGTCCCTGCTGGGGCACCTGCCCCTGTGGCGCGGGTATCTGGAAGAACCGACGGAAAGGTTCCGGAATCTCCTGGTCAGGCGGCCAACCCTGGATCTGGATAGCTTGCCGGGTATCACTCTCGACCTGGATTTTTACCACCGCTGGCGAATATTTTTCCACCAACAGCGTGAAATCCGGTAACTCACGGGCCGCCAAAGGCCAAGCGGGTAAGATCAATGCTGCCAATAAAGTTAGTGATCTGAACAGGCGAATCATACCTCCAGACCCTCGCCACTTATTGGCCTGCCCTTTCAGGCCGGGCAGGCACAACGACCGGGGGCGCGTCACGGCCATTCCCTGGAATAAAGTTCACCGGATACTGCATATCACTGGCAGCCTGGTGAGCGGGCAATATCGCGGGCGACTTGCCGGTTGATTGGCTGGCAAACAGCGGCGATGCAACAGGCATCATCTCTACGACAGGGGGCGCTTTGCTTGCTTCGGCAACGACCTGCTCACTGCCCGACAGGTCACCCTGCCGCCATTGAACTCCGGCAACCACAGCCACTGCGACCGAAGCAGCTACGGCGAAACGCGCCATTGGCTTGTGCCAAACTGAAGGCACACTCGTTTTAGAATCATCCTGGAGGGAAGACAGTACCCGATCCGCAAACCTGGGAGAGGCAAACGGATGGCACGGCTGCTGCTGGATTATCGAGGAAACCAGCTGGTATCGGGACCAAGTGGCTCGCATGGAATCATCTTGCCCCGCCTCCCGCAGGACGCGCTGCAATTCAAACTCAGTTGCCTCGCCATCCATCAGTGCGGAAAGGCTTTCGCCAAGAACAGGGTTCAGCGGCTTGTCAGTCATATGGCACCTCGGCAAGGAACTTGGCCCGCGATCGGCAGGCAATTGCTCATTGATCGACCATTCTGACCGACACTGGCAGAATTGGTTCCCAAGCGGCTGGCTAGGGCCTCATGATTCCAGCAATGGCCTGATTGCTTCATCTATTGCTTCCCTCGCCCGGAAGATCCGTGACCTTACCGTGCCTATCGGACATGACATTGCAGTAGCAATTTCCTCGTACGACATACCCTCGAACTCCCGCAGCACCAGCGCCTGGCGCAATTCGTCGGGCAACCCGGCCAGGGTCTCCTGCACCACGCGCTGCAGGTCTTCACTGGCCAAAAGGCTCTCGGGATTCTCCTCCACGCGCAGGCTGTCGCTGAAGGCAAACTCCTCAATTTCATCGATATCGACATCGGAACCCGGGCGCCGCTTGCGGCTGTCGAGTGCATTCTTGGCCGCATTGACCGCTATACGGTAAAGCCAGGTGTAGAACGCGCTCTCACCCCGGAAGCTTGCCAGCGCCCGGTAAGCCTTGAGGAAAGCCTCCTGCGCTATGTCTTCTGCTTCAACCGGGTCACGCACAAATCGCCGTACCAACGCCAATACCTTGTGTTGGTACTTCAATACCAGGAGGTCAAAACTGCGATTATCCCCCTGCTTCGCACGGGCCACCAACTGCTCATCCGAGACGCTGGCAGACTTGTTAACCATCGCTATTTCACAACCCGGAGTGAAGGCTTGCCCGGCCCAGCCTTCCTGCCCGGATCATCGGGCGGCATACCTTCCGGCTCTTCTGGCAGGGATTCCGGCTCGAACATCATGCCACGGCCATTTTCCCTGGCATAAATACCCATGACAGCCACCAGCGGGACATGGATATCCATAGGCACCCCACCAAACCTGGCACTGAAAAACACCCACTCATTGTCAATGGAAAGATCCACAACGGCGCCAGGCGAAATATTGAGCACAATCTGCCCGTTCTTTACATACTGCTGGGGAACCTGGACACCTTTAACAGATGCATCGATAACAAGATGGGGCGTACAAGCACTGTCAAGAATCCACTGGTGGATTGCTCGCAATAAATAGGGCTTGCTGGACAACATTCCGCAATCCGGCTTACTTGTGTTCCACACGGTCAGGGCGTATTTCCTTCTCCTGTTCGGAAAGGCTTGCCTTGAATGCACGCCGCTTGAACATGCGCTCCATGTAGTCATGTAAAGGCTTTGTCTGCTTGTTATTCGGTATATCGATCCCAAGCGCCGGCAAGCGCCACAGGATCGGCACCAGGCAACAGTCGACAAGCGTCAGCTCATCATTCATGAAATACGGCTTTTCGTTGAAGACGGGCGCGATGGCAATAAGGTTATCTTTCAATTCTTTGGCAGCCTTGTTTGCAGCCGCTTTATCACCTTTCTTGATTGTCTCGATCAGAGCACCCCAATCGCGCTCCATGCGCTTGTGCAAGAGACGTGTGTGGGCGCGCGTGACAGGATAGACCGGCAACAAAGGCGGATGAGGGAAGCGCTCATCGAGGTATTCCATCATTATCCAGGCATCATAGAGCGCCAGATCGCGATCCACGAGTGTGGGCAGACTGTTATAGGGATTGTACTCAGAAACCTCTTCCGGGATATCGGTCGGATGCGTATCGATGATGTCAACCGTAATATCCTTTTCTGCCAGCACTATGCGAACACAATGGCTGAGATGGCTACCGCCATCGGAAAAGAGAGCCATAGTGGAACGGCGAGTAACAACTGCCATAAATCCTCACTCATGTAAAACAGAAAAAACAGGGCGACTTGCGCCGCCCTGCCGTCAATTGCCAGCCATCCTGGTGATGCCAATAGTCCGCTGACAGGAAATCCGATCAGTGTACATCCTTCCAGTATTCGCGGTTCAACAACCAGGCAATCACAAAGAAGAGTGAAACGAAAAACAATGCATACACGCCCATGCGCTCACGCTTCAGTGCAGAGGGCTCACCGGCATATGCGAGAAAATTCACAAGGTCAGCAATGGCAGTGTCAAACTCCTCGCCGGTCATCTTGCCTTGCTTTTCAACAGTCAAACGGCCACACGGATTAAGAGGCTGACCAGACACTGGATCAAACAGAACCTCCTCCCTGGTCAAGGGATCCCTCATGATGCCGCCATTCGCTGCATGCACAGGACCAGGTGCACACTTGGCCATGCCCTGCAACTCCAGCATCACATGTGGCATCCCGACGTCTTTGAAGACCCGGTTATTAACCCCATATGGGCGGCTGTCATCCTGATAAAAATTGCGCAGATAGGTGTATACCCATTCCACTCCGCGCGCACGGGCAACCAGCGTCAGGTCTGGCGGAGCCGCACCAAACCATTTTTTCTGCACCTTGGCCGGCGCAGCAATGGTCATCAGGCTACCGACATTACCGCCAGCAAAATTAAGGTTCTGCTGCACAACTTCCTGGGCAATATCCAGATCAGTGGCAATGCGCTCATAGCGCATGAAGGACATTGCATGGCAACCCATGCAGTAGTTTACGAAATACTTTGCGCCACGCTGCATCGAAGCCTTGTCATGCAGGTCAGGCTCGAAAGGATCGCAATCAATGGTGCCACATGGCTTTTCACCGCCCGCCGCGAATGCAGCGAGAGGAAAGACCAGCAACATGGATAACAGGATCTTTTTCATCGCCAGTCTCCTCACTTCATCGTGACGCGTTGCGGTTCAGGCTTGGTCTTCTCAATAGATGTATATACCGGCATCAACAGGAAGAACAGGAAGTAAACCACCGTCAGATATTGGGCAACATCATTGTTTTCCAACCAGCTGACTTCATGGTGAAGCCACTTGCCCATAAAGTAACCGCCGGCCGGGATGGCACCAAGGTAGCCGAGAACCAGAAAGGTAATGGCGAAGGTATACAGCGCGATCCTGGTCAACATGCCCTTGTAGCGCCAGGACTTGACCGGGCTACGATCGAGCCAAGGCAGGACAAACATGATCGCAATTGCACCAGCCATGATCATAAAGCCCCAAAATTTCGCGGGAAGGCCAAACAACTCAAGTGTTGTTGCACGCAACATGGCATAGAACGGGGTGTAGTACCAAACCGGCGCAATGTGTGCTGGTGTTTTGAGCGGATTGGCCTCCTCGAAATTGGCATATTCAAGGAAATAGCCACCCATTTCCGGAGTGAAAAACAGGATGAAACAGAACACAAACAGAAAAACGGCAATCCCGACCAGATCATGCACTGTGTAGTAAGGGTGGAACGGAATGCCATCAAGGGGCTTGCCATTCGCATCTTTATTTTTCTTGATTTCAATGCCATCAGGGTTATTGGAACCCACTTCATGCAGGGCCAGCAAATGCAGCACCACCAACGCAACCAGAATCAACGGGATAGCAACCACATGTAGTGCAAAGAAACGGTTCAGCGTAATGCCTGATATCAAGTAATCACCACGCACCCACTGCACGATATCCTCACCAACCACCGGGATAGCGCCAAACAAAGAAACGATTACCTGCGCCCCCCAGTAGGACATTTGTCCCCAAGGCAATACATAGCCCATGAAACCCTCTGCCATGAGACAGAGGTATATGAGCATGCCGAAAATCCAGACCAGCTCACGCGGTTTTTTGTATGAACCATACAACAAGCCACGGAACATATGCAGGTAGACCACAGCAAAGAACGCAGAAGCACCGGTGGAGTGCATGTAGCGGATGATCCAGCCATAATCGACATCACGCATGATGTATTCGACAGAAGCGAAAGCGCCTTCTGCCGTCGGCGTATATGACATGGTAAGCCAGATACCAGTCAGCAGCTGGTTTACCAGTACCAGCAGCGACAATACACCGAAGAAATACCAGAAATTGAAGTTTTTCGGAGCGTAGTATTGCCCCATGTGGGTGTTCCACGCCCGCATGATTGGCAGGCGCGCGTCTACCCAGTCACGCAAACCGATAAGCCAGGATGTCATGCGGCCCCCTTGTGGTCTTCACCGATAACAATGATGTCATCACTCTCGAAACGATAAGGCGGCACCTCAAGATTGAATGGCGCCGGAACCCCTTTGAACACGCGACCTGCCAAATCGAATTTGGAACCGTGGCAAGGGCAGAAGAAACCGCCAACCCAGTCCTTGCCGAGATCTTCCGGCGCCACCTCGAAGCGGTTTTTGGGCGCACACCCAAGATGCGTGCAAAGCCCAACCAGCACAAGGATTTCCTCCCTCAGGGAGCGATGCGGGTTCTTGCAGTATTCAGGCTGCACAGATTTTGCAGAATCAGGATCAGAAACGGTTTCTTTCGTCTTATCGAGAGCCGCCAGCATGGCCTGGGTCCTGCGCAAGACGTAGACAGGCTTCCCGCGCCACTCCTCGGTAATCATTTGCCCGGACTCTACCTTGCTGATATTGATCTTGACCGGGGCGCCAGCAGCTTTGGCCTTGGCGCTGGGGTTCCAGGAACCCACGAAGGGGGTTACGACAAATCCGGCTCCTGCAACGCCGACACCGGTGGTGGCGACTGTCAGGAAACGGCGCCGTGCGTGGTTTACACCGTCATTGCTCATGACGTTTTTCTCCCATCACTGCTAGGCGCATCGACTGATGCGGGTTCTTAGGCAAAAACAGACCGAAAAAAGCTGGCGAATGTTAGTCAAATCAACGCAGCAAGGCAAGAAAACCTTGCTTGACGCATGACAATAAAGCCTTCCCCGGATACAAAAACGCCCGGATACAGGATCCGGGCGCCTGGGGTACGCGAGCGCACCAATTAACGCTTGGAGTACTGAGGACGCTTACGCGCCTTGCGCAGACCAACCTTCTTACGCTCCACTTCGCGAGAATCGCGAGTGACATAACCAGCCTTGCGAAGCGGACTACGCAGGCTTTCATCATACTCGATCAACGCACGGGCAATTCCATGACGGATTGCACCAGCCTGGCCAAAGCTACCACCACCAGCCACTGTGATGTTGAGGTCAAGCTTCTGGTCAAGACCCGTCAGAACCAGCGGCTGGCGCACTATCATGCGCGCCACTTCCCGACCAAAATAGTTTTCCAGGGAACGGTCATTGATAGTAATGTTGCCGCCACCCGACTTGATGAAGACACGGGCAGTGGCAGTCTTGCGACGACCGGTACCGTAATTCTGCTGTGATTGTTGCGCAGCCATATCAGCTCCAGGTTACAGTGCAAGCGCTTGCGGCTGTTGGGCACTGTGCGGGTGCTCCTTGCCGGCATAGACTTTCAGTTTTTTGAACATTGCGCGACCCAGTGGGCCACGCGGCAACATGCCTTTCACGGCCAGCTCAATGGCACGCTCAGGAGCACGGTCAATCAGCTTTTCAAAGGTGATTTCCTTCAATCCGCCGGGAAAATTGCTATGGCTATAATAAACCTTGTCTCTGGCCTTGTTGCCTGTGACCCGCACTTTATCGGCATTCACAACAACAATGTAATCGCCCGTATCGCAGTGCGGCGTATATTCAGGCTTGTGTTTGCCGCGCAAGCGGCTGGCAAGCTCTGCAGCCAGACGGCCCAGGACCATGTTCTCTGCGTCCACGACATACCAGTCGTGCTGCGCTGTCTGCGCGTTGGCGCTGATCGTTCTCATTGCTTAATCCGCTCTTGGTCGATAGCTGGAATCAGGGAGGGCGAATTGTAAAGATGGGGCCAGCGCATTTCAAGCACTAATTCACATCCCCCGGACAACTGACAGGCCGCTACAACAGGCCCCAGCGCTGCTGGCCGAATAACCAATGCTGCTCAATGGTTTTCCCCGCTCGCCCTTCCTTTTCCAGCTTCAGGAGGTGGGCCCAGAGGGAAACCTGGGCTACCGGATGCAGGCCAGGATCAACATCGTCATAGACCAGTGGCGTCAGGTCGGCCAGCGACAACTCACCCCTGCCCCTCAGAACCCTGAGGACCTTGTCCTCCCTCCGCCGGCGGTGGGCAATCAGGCCATCGATGACACCGATCGGATCACCCATCACATCGCCATGGCCGGGCAAAAGGCTCTTTATAGGATATTCCTTCAGGCGAGCCAGCGAATGCAGGTAATCCGCCATGTCGCCACTGGGAGGGATAATAACGACAGTTGATCCACCCATGATGTGGTCACCGGTAAATACCAGGCGCTCTTCGCGGAGCAAATAGCAGTAGTGGTTGGCCACATGGCCGGGGGTGGCAATGGCTTCGAGGGTAAAGTCCTTGCCTATCACCAGATCACCATGACGTACGTTACTGGCCGGGGCAAAGGTCCGGTCCTGATGACCATCATCCGCAAGTACACTGCCAACGAGTTCAGCCCCGGTATGGCTGGCCAGCATGGCAGCCGCAGGGGAATGGTCAGGATGGGTATGGGTCACAACAACCCACCGGACACGCCCATCCCCAACAGCCTGCAGGATGGCATCGACGTGGGTCGGATCGCCCGGACCGGGATCCACCACCGCCACCTCATCACGGCCAACCAGATAGGTATTGGTACCGGCACCGGTCATTGCCCCGGGGTTGTTGGCTATGAGCCGGCGAACCCGCGAGGATAACTGGATGACTTCACCCGCCCTGACTGCACTCACGGTCAATCCTCAGGCCAGAGGCAGCTCAACGAGCGGACTGAGGTCCTCGTCATAATCGACACTGCCAAACCCGAAGCCGAACAACTTCAGGAATTCATCCTTGTAACCCTGGAAATCGGTCAGCTGGTACAGGTTTTCAGTAGTCACTTTGCCCCACAGTTCGGCAACCGCGTCTTGCACTTCAGGCCGCAGCTCCTTGTCATCTACCCTCAGGCGACCTTCCGCATCGGTCGTGCGGCCGGGGCTGTACAGGCAATCACGGAACAGGCGGTCGATCTGCTCGATGCAGCCTTCATGGCCGCCTTTTTCTTTCATGATGCGATACAACAGTGACAAGTACAGCGGCATGATCGGAATCGCAGCACTCGCCTGCGTCACCAGTGCCTTCAGCACCGACACATAAGCCTTGCCGTTGACCGCAGCCAACGCACCATCAATGGCTACGCGCCTGCGATCAAGATCCTTTTTCGCCTCACCGATAGTGCCGTTCCAGTAGATATCCCAGGTGATCTTTTCACCGAGATAGGTATAGGCAGTGGTCTGGGCGCCATCAGCCAGTACGCCGGCGGCCAGCAGTGCCTCAACCCACATCTGCCAGTCCTCACCTCCCATCACCGCGACTGTATTGGCAATTTCCTCATCAGTCGCCGGCTGCAGGGTGATGTCCTCGACTACCTGCTTGTCCGTGTTGACCCCGCGCTGGGTCACCGGCTGACCGATGGGCTTGAGCACGGAGTTGTGTACGACCCCTGTTTTCGGGTGCTGGCGGCGCGGCGAAGCCAGGCTGTAGACCACCAGGTCGACCTTGCCCATGTCAGCCTTGATGATATCGATAGCCTTCTGTTTTACCTCGTCGGAAAATGCATCGCCATTGATGTGCTTTGCATACAGCCCTTCAGCGGTGGCAAGCTGGTGAAATGCGGCCGAGTTGTACCAGCCCGCTGTGCCGGTGCGCTTCTCGTCAGGCTCCTTCTCGAAGAAGATGCCCAGGGTTTTTGCGCCACAGCCGAATGCTGCCGTGATGCGCGAGGCCAGGCCATAGCCGGTCGAGGCGCCGATCACCAGCACATTCTTCGGGCCATTCGCGACAGGACCACGGCCCTTCACATACTCGACCTGCTGCCTGACGTTGGCTGCACAGCCTTTCGGGTGGGCATTGGTGCAGATGAAACCGCGAACTTTGGGCTGGATGATCATGGGCATTCCGTTCAGCTGGGATGGACAAAGGCCGGCATTATAGCGGCAAAAGCCCGGCGCCAGCTGCTAGAATGCCGCCTCCGTTTGACTGTCCATCTCCGGGAAACTGCCATGACCGTTATCCGCCAGGAAGACCTGATCGCCAGCGTCGCCGATGCCCTTCAATATATCTCCTACTACCATCCCGTCGACTTCATCCAGGCCATGCACAAAGCCTACGAGCGCGAGCAGAGCCAGGCAGCCAAGGACGCGATCGCCCAGATCCTGATCAATTCCCGCATGTGCGCTATGGGGCACCGACCGATCTGCCAGGACACCGGCATCGTCACGGTATTCGCAAAAATCGGCATGGATGTGCGTTGGGACGGCGCAACCATGAGCCTGGACGAGATGATCAACGAGGGTGTGCGTCGCGCCTACCTACATCCTGACAATGTCCTGCGCGCCTCCATTCTCAATGACCCGGCCGGCAAGCGCACGAATACCAAGGACAACACCCCGGCCGTGATCCACTACAGCATCGTGCCGGGCAATACGGTGGAAATCGATGTAGCAGCGAAAGGTGGCGGTTCGGAGAACAAATCCAAGATGGCCATGCTGAACCCGTCTGACTCGATCGTCGACTGGGTCCTGAAGACGGTGCCGACCATGGGCGCCGGCTGGTGCCCGCCAGGCATGCTCGGGATCGGCATCGGCGGCACAGCCGAAAAGGCGGCTGTACTAGCAAAAGAGGTGTTGATGGAAGAAATCGACATCTACGACCTGATGGCTCGCGGCCCGTCGAACCGTATCGAAGAGCTGCGCCTGGAGTTGTTCGAGAAGGTGAACCAGCTAGGCATCGGCGCGCAGGGCCTCGGCGGACTTACCACCGTGCTCGACGTCAAGATCAAGGACTACCCGACCCACGCCGCCTCGCTGCCGGTGTGCATGATCCCGAACTGTGCCGCAACCCGCCACGCACATTTCGTCCTCGATGGCTCAGGCCCGGCACTGCAGACACCGCCATCCATTGACCAGTGGCCAGATATCACCTGGCAGGCTGGCAACGCACGCCGCGTGAACCTCGACGGCCTTACCAAAGCTGATATCGCACAGTGGAAGACCGGTGAGACGATCCTGCTGTCCGGCAAGATGCTGACCGGCCGCGATGCCGCGCACAAGAAAATGACCGACATGATCACCAATGGCGAACCACTGCCAGTCGACCTGACCAACCGTTTCATCTACTACGTCGGCCCGGTTGACCCGGTGCGCGATGAAGTGGTCGGCCCCGCCGGCCCGACCACCGCCACCCGCATGGACAAGTTCACCGACATGATGCTGGAGCAGACCGGCCTGATCGCCATGATCGGCAAGGCCGAGCGCGGCCCGGTCGCCATCGAATCCATCAAGAACCACAAGTCGGCCTACCTGATGGCCGTGGGTGGTGCCGCCTACCTGGTGTCCAAGGCGATCAAGCAGGCCAAGGTCGTCGGCTTCGAGGATCTGGGCATGGAAGCCATCTACGAATTCGACGTGGTCGACATGCCGGTCACCGTGGCGGTAGACGCCGGCGGCACCAGCGCCCACATCACCGGCCCGCAGGTCTGGGAGCAGAAGATCCGCACCGAGCACCTGAAAGTCATCTGAGCCGCTGGCAATTACCGGGAGGCGCACTGAACGATGCTGTTCAATTCCTACGAATTCATCTGGCTGTACCTGCCTATCGTCTGGTGCGTCTTTTTCCTAGCGGCGCGCTACCGGCAGGAAGCTGCTGCCGCCTGGCTGGCCCTGGCATCGCTGTTCTTCTACGGCTACTGGGACGCTCACTACGTCCCGTTGCTGCTGTTCTCGATCGCTGTGAACTACCAGATTGGCAAACAGATCTGCAACAACATCGACAATGGCAACCAACCCAGGGCAAAGCAGTGGCTGATCCTCGGTCTCGTCTTTGACCTTGGCCTGCTGGCACACTACAAATACACCGGGTTTTTCCTGGGAAGTTGGCAAGCCGTGACGGGTGCCGACATCGACATACCGAACATCATCCTGCCACTCGGTATTTCATTCTTCACTTTCACCCAGATTGCCTATCTGGCTGATGCGTACAAAGGTATCGTCAAGGAACGCAACCCGGTCCACTACCTGTTGTTCATCACCTATTTTCCGCACCTGATTGCTGGCCCGGTACTGCACCACAAGCAAATGATGCCGCAGTTCGGCCAGCCGGAAACCTATCGCATCAACCAAGAAAATATCGCGGTCGGGCTGACTATTTTCGCCATTGGCATGTTCAAGAAAGTGATCATTGCCGATTCATTGGCCGGCTTTGCCAACCCGGTTTTCGCTGTCAGCAAGCACCCGGGGCTGCTCTCACCCGAGGAGGCATGGCTGGGCTCACTGGCTTATGCCCTGCAACTGTATTTCGATTTCTCAGGCTATTCAGACATGGCCATCGGCCTGTCCCGCCTGTTTGGCATCCAGCTACCGCTTAATTTCAATTCACCTTACAAATCCACCAGCATCATCGATTTCTGGCGCCGTTGGCACATGACACTGTCGCAATTCCTGCGCGACTACCTCTACTTCACACTCGGTGGCAACCGGCACGGTAAGGCCAGGCGCTACATCAACCTGATGCTCACCATGCTGCTGGGAGGCCTTTGGCACGGTGCCGGCTGGACCTATGTGATCTGGGGTGGCCTGCATGGTATTTATCTGGCCATCAACCATGTGTTCCGGGAGTTTTTCCCGCCACCGGAAAACAGCAATAGCCTGCCGGCAAAAACCAGGGCCCTTATCGGCTGGGCACTGACCATGCTGGCAGTATTGTTCTCGTTTGTGCTGTTCCGTGCCACGTCACTCGACGATGCAATAGTGATCATGCAGGCCATGACAGGCCTGCGTCCGGACAGCAACATGCCTGTGGTGCATATCCTGGAGCATGCTGAAGATGGCTGGAATTACGTGCTGTGGGCAGGCTTGCTCGCCCTGCTGGCACCAAACACGCAGGAGATCATGTCCAACTTCCGACCCGCCTGGGAAAAAGTCAGCAGTGATACCCGCCTGAAGTGGCGTCCCCACCCTGCTGTCGCGCTGCTGACTGCCATCATGCTCGGCTACAGCATCGTGAATATCGGGCAGGTCAGCGAATTTCTCTATTTCCAGTTCTAGCGATGAAAACCTACAACAGCATCCTTATTGCCACAGTCTGCCTGATCGTTGGAACGTGCACCGGCATCATCCTGTGGGCGCAACCGATCAGCGGGGACCTGACCCGGATAGGCGCTTATCCTGAACGCTGGTTTGGCTGGCATGCGCCGCAACAGCGCATCCCGGACCAGGCCAACAGCGAAAAATCTGCAAGCAAGAAGCACATCCTGGTGGTAGGCGATTCCTTTTCCGAGGCTGGCCGCTGGCAGGCTTCGCTCGGTGACCGCTATTCCTTCAGTTTCATCCATGCGAAGAACACCAATATTGATAAATTTGTCTCACGCATTGAGCGCGACAAACCGGATGCTGTGGTGGTGGAAAGCGTAGAACGCTTTTCATTGGCGATGTTTGGCGAAGGCTCCCAGTTCATGGGGCGCACTACCGACACCTGCCCTCCGGCCACCGTGCACCATTCAATCACCACCACTACTGCCAACAACGCTGTTGTCGAGTTCCCGCTATACAACCGCAAGACATTCCCCGGCTCTGCCAAGGAAATCTCGCAAGGCTTCCACTACGTCAAGCTCTGGAGTGAATTCCTGCGCAAACCCAAGAAGCAGAAAGCCGTGATATTGGACCTGGCCAATGACAAGCTGTTCAGCAGCCAGCGCAATGACCAGCTGTTGGTCATCCGCGATGACTTGCTGCTGGCACCGGACCTGGACGAAAAAACCATCCGCACCGTTCACTGTTCGATGCGTAGCGTTGCCAGCAGGATCGCTGCCACCGGTGTGGCCCATGCCTTCCTCATCGTGCCAGACAAGACAACTGCCTACCAACCCTTTCTGGTGGACGAAGACATACGTCAGAAGCGCTCTGTGGTCGAGCGCATTGTCGAGGCCGATATCCCGCACATGATCGACATGCTGCCCGCCACACGGCTGGCACTGGCAGTCGGTGAAGTCGACTTCTACCTGCCCAATGACACCCATTGGGGCTACAAAGGGTTCCAGCTGGCCGCCCGGCTGATCGACAGTGAACTGCAACAACAGTGGGCCACCACTGGCAGCAGGGAATGAAAAGCCACAATGCGATCCTGCTTTGCACCGTCTGCCTCATCGTGGGGTTTTGTGCCGGCATTGTCGTATGGTCGCAACCGATTACCGGTGACTTGACACGCATTGGCGCCTACCCGGAGCGCTGGTATGGCTGGAATGAATCCCAGCAGCAGATCCCGAACATGGGTAACACCGCAAGGGAATCGGGCAAGAAGCACATTCTGGTCATCGGTGATTCCTTTTCCCGCTCCGGTCGCTGGCAAGCCATGCTCAGCGATCGCTACAGTTTCACCTATCTGATGCTGAAAAAATCGCAACTGGCACAGATGGCGTCATACCTGCGCGCGCACAAGCCCGACGCGGTCGTAATCCAGAGTGTCGAACGATTTTTCCCGGAAATTTTTGGCACTGCCGGCAGCTTTGTCGGCCATCCCGCGCCAGATTGCGTTTTACCCGCCCACACTCAAGCCAGCACGCCAACACATTTACAGGCGCTGGACGGGCCGTCATTCCCGCTCGCCATGCGCAAGACCTTGCCTACCTCCGGCCCGGAGATTTCCCAGGGCTACCACCTGCTCAGGCGCTGGCTCGATTTCCGGCAACATCCGGAAAAGC
>CALMIC010000322.1 GCA_937864065.1 uncultured Cellvibrionales bacterium
ACTGGCTGCGCGAGCGCTTCCAGGTCATCATCATTTCCGACACGTTCTACCAGTTCGCGCAGCCGCTGATGAAACAGCTCGGCTACCCGATGCTGTTCTGCCACAACCTCGAAGTGGATGAGCAGGGCCATGTGGTCGATTACCACATCCGCCAGCGCGACCCGAAACGCCAGACGATCATCGCGCTGAAAACCCTCTACTACCGCACAATAGCCGCCGGCGATTCCTACAATGACACCGCCATGCTGGCCGAAGCGGATGCCGGCATCCTGTTCCACGCACCGGACAATGTGATCCGCGAGTTCCCGCAGTTCCCGTCGGTGCACAGCTATGACGACCTGAAAAAGGAATTCATCAAGGCCAGCCACCGGCAGCTGACGCTTTGAGGGTGGCAGGATGACGGCACAGCCGGGGCTGGTCGACGCGCAAGGCAGGGCGTTCCGCAACCTGCGCGTGAGCCTCACGGCGGCCTGCAATTACGCCTGCACGTACTGTGTGCCGAAAGGCAAGCAGTTGCACCGCGCGCGGCATGAACTGGATGTGGTGCAATTCCTGCGCGCAGTCGATTACCTGATCGAGATTGCCGGCATCGACAAACTGCGCATCACCGGCGGCGAGCCGCTGCTGTCGCCGCAATTCGACGCGTTCCTGCCGGCCGTCATGCAGCGGCCGCTGGCTGATGTCAGCCTCACCACCAATGGCCAGTTCCTGCTCGAGAAGCTGCCACTGCTGAAGGCCAGCGGCATCCGCCGCATCAATGTGAGCCTCGATACACTGAACCCGGTGGCCTTCCGCAAGATCTGCCGCAGCGGTGACCTGCCGACGGTGCTGGCCGGCATCGACGCAGCGCTGGGCGCCGGCATCCGCGTCAAGGTCAACATGGTGCCGATGCGCTCAGCCAACGAGGACCAGATAGTCCCGCTGCTCGACTATTGCCTCGCGCGCGGGATCGAGTTGCGCTACATCGAGCTGATGCGCATGGGCCACTGGCAGGGCAACCCGGATTATGCGCGTGAACTGGTGCCGATGAGCCGCATCCTCGCGCTGCTCGGGCAGCGCTACGCGTATGTGCGCACGGCGGGAGAATTTGATGCCACTGCAGCCCGCTTCGAGATTCCCGGCAAGGGTTTCTTCGGCATCATCGCCAATGAATCGCTGCCATTCTGTGCCACCTGTTCGAGGTTGCGCCTGTCTTCCGCCGGTTTCCTGCACGGTTGCCTGAGCAACACGCAGCGACATTACATTGCCGACCTCCTTGAGCTGCCGCGCGCAGAAGCGGTGCCGCAGCTGCGTGAGCGCCTGCAACTGGCGCTGGCCGACAAGCAGCCGCTTGCCTTCGGCGGCAGTGAAACCGTGATGCGCTGGATCGGCGGCTGACCGTGCAGGCCACGCTGCGTCCGCAAAGCGTCCTGCGCGGCGCGATGTTTCTCGCGCTGACGGCCTGTTGCTACGCCATCACCGGCGTGCTGGTGCGGCTCGCCTCGTCGCAGCTGGACAACAACGCCATGGTGTTCTGGCGCAACTTTGCCGGGCTGGTATTCCTGCTGCCCTGGCTGCTGCAGAACGGCATTGGCGCCTTGCGTACGACGATGATGCCGTGGCACCTCGCGCGCACGGCCGTCGGGCTGACAGCGATGTACCTGTATTTCTATTCGCTGGCGCATTTCACGCTGGCCGATGCGATGCTGTTCGTCTACTCCGCGCCGGTCATCGTGCCGGTACTGGCGCACTGGTTCCTTGGCGAGCCGATCACCACCCGCATCTATGCGGTGGTGCTGCTGGGCCTCGCCGGCGTGGTGCTGGTGCTGAAGCCGGGCGGGGAGCATTTCGCCTGGATGGCGCCGGTCGGGCTGTCCTGCACCCTGTTCACCGCGTTTGCCTTCGTGTTCGTGCGCAAGCTGTCGGTTACCGACCCGGCGATGCGGGTCGTGTTCTGGTTCACCCTGTTGAGCACGCTGGTGTCGCTGCTGCCGTTTGCCTGGGCACCGCAATGGCCGGATGCGCGGGGCTGGCTGCTGCTGGCGGGGATCGGCGGGGTCAACACGCTGGCGCAGTGGTTCCTGTCACTGGCCTACGCCCCGGCGCCGGCCGCACGCATCGCACCGGTCAGCTACCTCACGGTACTGCTGGCGGCGCTGTTCGGTTGGTTGCTGTGGGACGAGGTGCCCGACCACTATGCGATTGGCGGTGCGGTGCTGATCTTTGCCTCGGCGCTGCTGGTGATGCAGCAGGGGCGCCGGCTGGATCCCGAATTGCAGTAGGGGCACCCCTCGTGGGTGCCCCTACTGGTTCCCGAATTGCAGTACAGGCACCCCTCGTGGGTGCCCGTACCCGGCAGTGCCCGCAGACTACAAGCCCAGTCGCCCCAGGGTCTCGATGATCTCGCGGATCACGGCCGCGGCTTGCGGGTGCTCCACTTCCAGGGATTCCAGCAGGGCATTTGCCGTGTCGCGCGGGGAGGGGTCGGCCGGAGCCGGGTCGCTGCTGTTGTGCAGGTGCAGCTGCAGTTCGTTCATGAGCCGCTGCTGTTCAGGGCTAGTGAAGCCGGGGCTGAATTCGTTGTGCAGGCGGCTGATCAGGTTGTCGAGATGCTGGCGGGGCATGGGGGTTCCTCCGGTTTTGCGCCATTCTAGCCTTGAAACGACTTTGACACACTTGCGCAAGCGCAAGATTTTTCAGGCCTTTTGCTCCTGGAAGGGGTTCAATAGCATCGCCACTATCGGCTAGAATCAGCGTCCGGGTCCAAACAATAGAACGAAGGGCTGCCCATGAAAGTCATACCGATGCGCGATTACCCGCAGGACGTCGCCGACAATTTCCTCAGCGGCATCAGCTTCGTCCGCGAAATGCGCCTTAATGACCCGAGCCAGTTCGATGTGCTGATGCAGCGCACGCAGTTCGTCGAACTGTCGCCCGGCGAGACCATCATCAACGCTGGCGAGATGGACAGCCGCTATTTTTTCCTGCTGAAAGGCCAGCTGTCGGTCTATCCTGACAGTGAACACCGCACCCGTGAACTGAACAAGATCACCCCGGGGCAGAGTTTCGGTGCGCTGTCGATCATCTGCCACAAGCCGCGCACGGCCACCGTCGCTATCACACCGGGCTGCATCGGCGCACTGCTCATCGCCATTGACCTGCGCGACCTCGGCGAGCTGCTGGATTTCTCGGTCTTCACGCTGGGCACCAAGCTGTCGCTGTACCGCACCGTGGTCAACAACACACGCTGGCAGCTGGAAGTCTACAAGATGGACTACCCGACTCACCCGCTGACCCAGAAGAGCAAGGAAGTGGAGCTGTATATCGGCAAGAAGATGACCGAGCAGGAGCTGCAGAGCCTGGAGCGCCAGATCCTGCAACTCACGGCGCTGATTACCGAGTGGAACACCGAGCTGGCCCCCAAAGAGGCCGATGTGCAGGACCGCGGCGCCAATATCTGATTTCCTTGACGCAGGCCAAGCCCCGGCTTGGCCTTTTGTCTGATCCTTTGGCGGTTCCAAGGAGTCCGGTGGGCGGGTATCATTTGCGCCCTGTTTTCTGCCCGTCGAATATCCTCACACACTGTAGAGAGAAGTCTGATGTCGAATATCACGGTTGAGCGCGTCCTTGAGGTCCACCACTGGAACGATACCCTGTTCAGCTTCAAGTGCACCCGCGAGGACGGCCTGCGCTTCATCAACGGCCAGTTCGTCATGATCGGCCTGGAAGTGGATGGCCGCCCGCTGCTGCGCGCCTATAGTATCGTCAGCGCCAACTACGACCCGTACCTGGAATTCCTCAGCATCAAGGTGCCTGATGGCCCGTTGACCTCGCGCCTGCAGAACATCAAGGTCGGTGATTCCGTGCTGGTCAGCAAGAAACCGACCGGCACTCTGGTGCAGGACAACCTGCTGCCGGGCAAGAACCTGTTCCTGTTCTCCACCGGCACCGGCCTCGCGCCGTTCATGTCGATTATCAAGGACCCGGAAGTCTACGAGCGCTATGACAAGGTCATCCTGACCCACGGCGTGCGTTGGGTCAGTGAGCTGGCTTACCACGACTACATCACCAAGGAACTGCCGGAAAACGAGTTCTTCGGCGACATGGTCAAGGAGAAGCTGGTCTATTACCCGACCGTGACGCGCGAACCGTTCCGCAACCAGGGTCGCCTCACCGACCTCATCGTCAGCGGCAAGCTGTGCCAGGATCTCGGCATGCCGCAGATCAACCCGGAAACCGACCGCGCGCTGATGTGCGGCAGCCCGGGCCTGCTGGTGGACCTGTGCAACATTCTCAATGGCCTCGGCCTCAAGGAATCCCCGCGCATGGGTGAGCCGGGCGATTACGCGATCGAGCGCGCTTTCGTCGAAAAATAAGCCGGGTCCCGCGTTGCGGTGAGCCTGCATTCCCTTTTCAGGATCCCTGTGTCATTGTTTCAGGCAGTGATACCCGGATCCTGATTTGTTTCCGGCCTGCGGAGAAAAACAATGCGTTTGAAGAGCCTGACACTCGGCTGGAAGATCCTGCTGATACAGGTGGTCTGCATTTCCCTGTCGGTGGCGGCGGTGTCCACCGTCTCCGGCTGGATCTACAACACCTATGTCAGCGGTAATATCCTGCGCGAGCGCCAGCAGCATGCCGGTGAACTGGCTGTGCGGCTGGTGGCGGAGGTGGCAGCGATGGAGTCGCGGGCGACGCTGCTTGCCGCCAATCCCGTCCTGCAACAGGCGCTGCGCCAAAACACCTTCGATGAGCCACTGCGCCAGCTGCTGGCCTCGCCGGCTGTGCTGGTGGCCGGTGAGTCGCTGTTCCTGTTTGCCGACGGTAGCGCCGAGCCGGTACTGGTCACGGGTGACGGGGCAGACGCGTTGGCCGGGCGCGTCAGGGACTTGCCAGCAGGCAAGACGGGCGTGTTGCCGCTGCCGGCGGCCAACGGAGGCCAGCAGGCGCTGGTGGTTGTGAGGCATGTCAGCGATAGCGCCGGTGTCGCCGGTACGCTGGTGCTGGTGCTGCCGGAGCAGGCCGTCATCAGTGCCGGTGCGGCTGTGCCGGGCCAGTATGCCTACCTGATCCATGGCGACGACTGGGCGGGCCAGCAGCAGTTGTCTTCCAAGGCCATGGCCCAGCTCGACTATTACATCAACCCGGCGGGGCAGGCTGTCTACGGCGCTGTGGTGCCAGCAGGCCTGCAGGGCATGGCGTGGCAAGTGGTGTCCGAGATTGACAAGGCAGTGGCCGACGAGCCGTTCAGGCGCTTCCAGAATGCCAACATTCTCGGTTCGGTGCTGCCTGGCCTGCTGATCTATGTCGCCACCTTCTGGATGTCGCGCCGCATCCTGGTGCGGCCGTTGAACCGGCTGATCGAAGCCGTGCGCGACTTGCATGACGGCGATGGCGATTTCACACGCCGCCTGGACAGGACCAGCCAGGATGAACTGGGCGACCTCGCCGATGCCTTCAATGCTTTCATCGCGCGCCAGCAGGCCGTGTTGCTGGATGTGGTTGACGCGATCGAGCAGTTACAGCAGGGCGCCAGTCGTATCCTCGACAATGCTGCACGCGTCAATGACAGCGCCACCGAGCAGGCCAGCAGTGTGGAGGAAACCTCTACCGCACTGGAGCAGATGAGTGTGACGATCGCCCGCAACGCGGAAAATGCGCGCGCCACGGAACAGATTGCTGCGCAATCGTCGGACATCGCCAACGCCGGCGGCAGTGTCGTGAACCAGGCTGTGGCGGAGCTGCGCAACATCGCCGACAAGGTGTTGTTGATCGACGAGATTGCCTATACCACCAACCTGCTGGCGCTGAACGCCGAGATCGAGGCAGCGCGCGCCGGCGAACATGGGCGCGGTTTTGCCGTGGTGGCCACCGAAGTGCGCAAGCTGGCCGAGCGCAGCAAGCTGATCGCCGCCGAGATCACCGCTCTGGCCGACAATGTCGCGCGAGTATCGGAGCAAGCCAGCGGCATCCTCGGGCAGATCGTGCCCCAAGTGGTGCAGACCTCGGAGCTGGTGCGGGAAATTTCCAACGCGTCGGACGAGCAGTACAGCGGTGTGCAGCAGATCAATATGGCGGTGTCGCAGATCGAGTCCGCCAGCCGCCGCAGTGCCGAGGTGGCCCAGGAGCTGTCGCAGGCAGTCAATGACATCAACCAGCAGGTCCAGCAACTGGGAAACCAGGCGCTGCGCTTCAAGCTGAAATAATCCCATGCTGATCAATTTTTTCTTCACGCTGAAAAATGCCGGCATCCCGGTATCCATCAAGGAGTTCCTCGTCTTGCTGGAAGCCTTGCAGCTGCACCTGGTGTTCGCCAGCATCGAAGACTTCTATGTGCTGTCGCGCACCTGCCTGGTGAAAGACGAGAAATATTTCGACCGTTTCGACCTGGCCTTCGGTCGCTACTTCAAGGACATGCAGACGGTCGATGACCTGATTGCCGCGATGATCCCCGATGAGTGGTTGCGCCAGGAGTTCGAGAAGCACCTGACGGAAGAGGAAAAAAAGCAGATCCAGTCGCTCGGCGGGCTGGAGAAACTGATCGAGGAATTCAAGAAGCGGCTGGCTGAACAGAAGGAACGCCATGCTGGTGGCAACAAGTGGATCGGCACTGGCGGCACTTCGCCGTTCGGTCACAGCGGCTACAACCCGGAAGGCATACGCGTGGGCGGCGAGGGCAAGAACCAGCGCGCGGCCAAGGTCTGGGAACAGCGCCAGTACCGCAACCTGGATGACTCGGTGGAACTCGGCTCGCGCAATATCAAGGTGGCACTGAAGCGGCTGCGCAAGTTTGCGCGCCAGGGCGCCGAGGAAGAGCTGGATATCGATGACACGATCCGCTCCACTGCGCGCAATGCCGGCCTGCTCGATATCCGGATGGTGCCGGAGCGCCACAACGCGGTGAAGGTGCTGATGTTCTTCGATATCGGCGGTTCGATGGATCCGCACGTAGAAATGTGCCAGGAGCTGTTTTCCGCCGTGCGCTCCGAGTTCAAGCACCTGGAGTATTTCTACTTCCACAATTTCATTTACGAATATGTGTGGAAGAACAACGTGCGGCGCTTCAGTGAGAAAACGCCGATGATGGACGTGATGCACAAGTATGCCGCGGACTATAAGGTGATTTTTGTCGGCGATGCCAGCATGGCGCCGTACGAGATCACCCATGTCGGTGGTAACATCGAGTACCACAACGAGGAAGCCGGTGCCGTGTGGATGCAGCGCCTGACGGAAACCTATCCCAAGCTGGTCTGGCTCAACCCGATGCCGGAGGAATACTGGCCGCGCACGCACAGCATCAAACTGGTGCGTGACCTGGTCGAGAACCGCATGTTCCCGCTCACCATCGCCGGCCTCGACCAGGCGATGTCCTACCTGTCGAAATAAGCCCGATGCTCAGTTACCAGCACGGCTTCCACGCCGGCAACCATGCCGATGTGCTGAAGCACACGATCCTCTGTTTTGTCGCCGATTACCTGCTGCAGAAAGACAAGCCGTTCTACTGCCACGACACCCATGGCGGACGCGGCCTGTACAACCTCCAGCACCCGATGGCACAGAAAACCGGAGAATACCGCGACGGGATTGCACGGGTGTGGGGCGCAACTCAGCCTCCGGCACTGTTGCAGCCTTACCTGGCAGCGCTGCGCGCTTTCAATGCCGATGGCACACTGCACTATTACGCAGGCTCCTCGCTGCTGGTGCAGGCCATGGCGCGCCCGCAGGATCGCCTGGTGGCCAACGAATTGCACCCGCAGGAATACCTCGCGCTGCGCGACAACGCTGCCGGTCGGCGCAACCTGCGCGTGACGAAGGAGGACGGCTATGCCGCGTTAAAAGCTGCGCTGCCGCCGAAAGAGCGGCGGGGCGTCGTGCTGGTTGACCCGAGTTATGAGCTGGCAGCGGATGATGTGGCGGTGGTGGAAGCGCTGCGCGAGGCGCTGAAGCGTTTTGCCACCGGCACCTACCTGGTCTGGTATCCGGTGGTGGAGCCGCAGCGGGCGCAGAAACTCGTGAAAATGATCGCGGCACTGCCGGTGCAGAAACTGTTGCAGCTTGAGCTGTATGTGCGCGAGCCGGTGGCCGGCGAGGGTGGCATGGCCGGCAGCGGCATGCTGGTGATCAATCCGCCGTGGACGCTCGAAGACAGGATGCGCGAGGCATTGCCGTGGCTGGTGCAACAGATTGCGCCGGAATGCGGATCGTCTTCTGTTACGTGGCTGAACAACGCGGATGCCTAGGGCGACCGCAGGTCGCCCCTACGGGAAACGCATCAATTGCCGCGGATTTTTTCGCCCCACTGCATCGCCGTGGCGAGCAGTTCTGCTTCATCCATTGTGGTCAGGGCGCGGTTGTTCAGCAGGCGCTTGCCGCCCACCCACACATCCGACACCCGCGCACCGCTGCCGGTGTAGACGAGCGATGACGCCGGGTCATACAGCGGCTGCGCGCACAACGTGTCGATACGCACGGCGATGATATCGGCCTGCTTGCCCGCTTCGATGCTGCCGACCAGGTGATCCAGACCGAGGGCACGCGCGCCGTTGATCGTCGCCATGCGCAAGGCAGCGTGGGCATCCAGCGCGGTGGCATCGTTGGCGACCGCTTTCGCCAGCAGCGCGGCGCTGCGCAATTCGGCAAACAGATCCAGGTCATCATTGCTGGCGGCACCATCGGTGCCGATCGCGACATTCACACCGGCTTTCTGCAGCCGGTCCACCGGGCAGAAGCCGCTGGCCAGTTTCAGGTTCGAATCCGGGCAGTGCACCACATTGCTGCCGGTGCTGGCGATGGTGGCGATGTCGCTGTCATCCAGTGCTGTCATGTGCACACATTGTGTGCGCGGTGTCAGCAGGCCGAGCCGGCGCAGCCGTTCGACCGGGCGCACACCGGTGTCCTGCACGGCGCTTGCCACTTCAAACGCCGTTTCATGCAGGTGTATCTGTACATTCGCATCGAGCTCCTCTGCCAGCATCACCACCTTGGCCAGGCTCTCGTCGCCGACGGTGTAGGGTGCATGCGGGCCGAAAGCCATTTTCACGCGTGTCGAGCCGCGGTACTGGTCAAACAGGGCGAGGCCTTTCTCCAGGTATTCCTGCGGGCCGGCACCCCAGTTGCTCGGGAATTCGAAGATCGGGAATGACAGCTGGCACCGGAGGCCGGCGGCCAGTGCCGCGCGGGCAGCGGCTTCGGGGAAGAAATACATGTCGCTGAAGGTGGTCGTGCCACTGCGGATCATCTCGCCGATGGCGAGGCGCGTGCCGTCGTAGACAAAGGCATCGCTGACCCAGCGGCCTTCTGCAGGCCAGATATGCTTGTTCAGCCAGTCCATTAGCGGCAGGTCATTGGCATAACTGCGCAGCAGGCTCATCGCGGCATGGGTGTGCAGGTTGATGAGGCCCGGCAGCACGATATGGTCGCCCAGTTCCACCGCACTGATCCCGGGGAACTGCTGTTCCGCCTCGGCGCGCGGCAGGATGGCGATGATCTGGCCGTTGCCGATGGCGATACTCTGCTGTTGCAGCACGGTGTTTTCCGGGATGACCGGGATCAGGTAGCGGCAATGCAGCAACGTGTCGGCTGCAGGAGTCTGGGTGGCGTCAGTCATGCGACGGCTCCGGTCAGGATCGCTTCATTCCGGCTGGAAATCTTCCGGCAGGTACGGATTGGCCTTGGTTTTCTTGGCTGGTGCCGGCTTCGCCGGTTTGGCCGGTTTGGGCAACAGGAAGGCCAGCACCAGCGCCAGCAAGCCGGTGATGCCGGCGACCACGGCAATCGGTGTCCCGGCGCGCTGGATCGCCTGGCGCCACTCGGCGCGGTTGTTGGCCGCGTCATATAGCATCACCACAAAGGCCGGCACCATGTTCTGCTCATGGCCGTCCGGCAGCTTCTGCTGCACAAAAAACGGCGTGAACAACAGGCTCAGCACCCCAGCCAGCAACAACATCCGCAGCGGGCGCCACAGGCCGCGCAGCATGATGCTGGCAAACAGCAGGGCGCCCAGCGCGGCAGCGAGGTAGGTCATGCGGGCGAGTTCGATATCGGCGGCAGTCATGGCAGGTTCCCGGTGGGCGGCGTGCGGCCGTCAGCGTCCCAGTTTCTGGTTGTTGGCGCGCACGGCAAACATTTCCTGGTCCGGCAGCGGCGGCAGTTGCAGGTAGTAACCCTGTTCGCGGATCAGCTCGAGTACCTTGCCGGCGTCAGCGCGGGCGAGCTGGCGCGTCGGTTCCAGCAACAGCACCATCGCGCTTTGTGGCTGGCCGAAGCGGGCCATCAGTTCGGGCGGCACGCGCGCGGTGCCTTCCTGGCGGTCCACGTACAGGTACAGGCCTTCCTCACGCGGGCTGCGGAAAATCTCGACCAGGCGTTTCTGGTCATGCTGGTAGGTGTTGTCGCCCATCTCAGCTCCAGCTGTGGATGCAATCGCGCAGCGGCCGGGCGATGACAGGTTCCCGCCAGCCATTGAAGCGCTCGGGCAGCATGATAGCCGAGGCGCTGGCATGTTGCCGCACCAGTGACTCCAGCTCCTGCTTGCGCACCAGCAGCTCGGTGGGCAGGTCCTGTGCCACGGCCACCTGTTCCGTCACGCCGCGCAATTCCTTCACGCGGTTGTTCTCCAGCCGGCCCAGTGGTTCGAACAGTGGAGGCACCAGCAGGTCTGGCGGCACTTCCTGCGCCAGCCGGATCAGCTCGCTGCCGAACTGGCGGATGCCGGACGGGCGCAAGCCGTCGATGGCCGACAGCTCCGCGACATGCTTCGGCGGCCGGCGCGCCATGTCGAACAGCGCGAAATCGCGTGCGATGTGGTTGCGCGGCTTGTTGTGCGCGCGTGCCAGGGCGTCGCGGCCGAGCAGCAAGTGCCAGAGGCGCTGGCGCTCGCTGTCGCCCAGCCGCCAGGCATTGGTGATGCGTTCGATGTTGTACGGCGATTCGCGCTGTTCGCGGTAACGGGCGAGCTGGCGCAGGTTTTCCTCCGCCGACCAGTCAATGCGCTGGCGCTGGGCCAGCACGCCGCCGAGGTGTTCGTACAGGGCTGGCAGGTACAGCACGTCGAGGCAGGCGTAATGCTGTTGTTCGTCGGTCAGCGGGCGGGCGAGCCAGTCGGAACGGCACTGGTCTTTCGACAGCTCGACGCCGAGCACACCCTGTACCAGGCGGCTGTAGCCGATCGAGGGGCCATGGCCGCAGAAGGCGGCGGCAATCTGCGTGTCGAACAGCGGCTGCGGCAGTGCGCCGACCAGGCGGTCGAACACTTCGAGGTCCTCGCCGGCGGCGTGCACGATTTTCGTGATTTGCGGTTCGGTGAGGATCTCGGCCAGCGGTGCGAAATGCTTCACGTCGAGCACGTCGACCAGCCAGCACTCGCGGCCGTCGCTGACCTGCACCAGCGCCGGTTGCGGGTGGAAGGTGTCGACGCGGATGAATTCGGTGTCGATGCCGAGTGCGGGAGCCTTGCGCCACTGGTCGGCGGCGGCGCGCAGGCCGCTGTCGCTGTGGATGTAGTGGCGATCCGCCGCAATCGCTCTCATATTGCCGTGCGTCCCGACAGCGCATGTGACAAGGTGCCGCCATCCACGTATTCGAGTTCGCCGCCGAGCGGTACGCCATGCGCAATGCGCGTGCAGCGGATGCTGAGGCTGCGCGCGCGGTCGGCGATGTAGTGTGCGGTGGCTTCGCCTTCCAGCGTGGCATTGGTGGCGACGATCAGCTCTTCCACCGGTTCCTGTTGCAGCCGTTCAAACAGCGCCGGGATGCCGATCTCGGCCGGGCCGATGCCATCAATCGGCGACAGCTTGCCGTGCAGCACATAGTAGAGGCCCTGGTAACTGCCGGCGGTTTCCAGCGCGAGGGCATCGATCGGGCTTTCCACCACGCACAGCAGTGCGCGGTTGCGGCGCGGGTTGGCGCAGACCTCGCACAGCGTCTGTTCTGTCAGTGTGCGGCACTGGCTGCACTGGCCGACCTGCTCCAGTGCGCGTTCAAGGGTGCGGGTGAGGCGGGCTGCGCCGTCGCGGCGTTGCAGCAATAACTGGAAAGCCATGCGCTGGGCCGACTTGGGGCCGACACCGGGCAGGCAGCGCAGGGCGGTGATCAGTTCATCAATCAGCGGGCTGAAAGACACGGCAGCTTGAAGGGATCAGGCGCACACATCGGCGAGGTCGGCCGACGTGTCCTGCAGGCGCTGGGCGAGGATGCGCGCCACGGCTTTCATCACCGCGAGAGCGATGTCGGGCCGTTGGCGCTCCACAGCACCGTATACCGCGCGCTGGAAACTCGCGAGGCGAGTGGGTGACTGCGCGCGGATACTGGCCGAGCGTTTGCGGTCAGACAGCAGCGCCATCTCGCCGATCACGTCGCCGGGCCCGAATTCGCTGAGCACGGTTTCCTCGCCGCCGAGCACGCTCATCTTCACCGCTTCCAGCGAGCCGTCCAGCACGATGGACACGGTGTCGGCCGGCGCGCCTTCGCTGTACAGCACCTGGCCGGCATCCAGTTCGATCAGGTGCAGGCGAGGCTCGATGTGGGCGAATTGCTCGTCATCGAGTAGTTTGAACAGCGCGCAGTCGCGAATCACGTCCATGCCCATCGTTCGCGTCCCCGTGTTGTCAGGCGGTTTGCGGCAGCAGCTGGATGCTGCTGTCTTTCGCCAGCAGCTCGCCGAGTTGCGCCAGCTGCAGGTTGCCGCCGCCCATTGCCACTTGCATCTGCTTGAACCACAGGTAGTAGCGGTGCAGCGGGTACTCCACATCGGAGCCGATGCCGCCGTGCAGGTGCTGGGCAGTATGCGCCACGCGGTGGCCGCTGGTGCAGGCCCACCATTTGGCGGTGTGCACTTCGGCGGCAGCCGGGATGCCTTCGCTCAATTTCCACATCGCCTCGAAGTAGGACGAGCGCAGGCACTCGATGTCGATGTAGGCGTCGGCGCATTTCATCGTGGTGTTCTGGAAGCTGGCGATCGGCGTGTCGAACTGCTTGCGCTCGGACGTGTATTCCGCTGTGCGGCGCAGGGCTTCCTCGGTGATGCCGATCATCGTCGCAGCGGCGGCTACATCGGCGTGCTGCACGATGAAGGCCAGCACGTCGGCGCCACCGAGGTAATCAGCAGCGGCGTTGGCGAATTGCAGGTGGTAGAGCGGCTCGTGGTTGGTGCTGTCGACGTATTCGGTCTTCACGCCGGCGCTGCCCGGCTCCACGAGGAAGACGGCCTTGCCATCTGCAGTATCGGCAGCCACCAGTACCACCGCAGCCTGGGCCGCATACGGCACACAGAGGCGTTCGCCATTCAATATCCACTGGCCGCCTTCCTGGCTGGCGGTGCAGGTGGGGCGCATCGCGGCGACCATCGATTCCTCAGCCACGGCGGCGGTGAGGATCGCTTCGCCGGTCGCCAGCGCTGGCAGGTATTTCGCCTGTTGCGCGTCGCTGCCGAAGCGCGCCAGCGGCAGGCCGCCGAGCACCAGGCTGGGCAGCAGCGGGATTGGCGCCACGAAGCGGCCCTGTTCTTCCAGCATCTGGCACAGCTCGATGAAACCGAAGCCGCTGCCGCCTTGGGCTTCCGGCACAGCGGTGCCGAGCAGGCCGGCTTCGCCGAACAGCTGCCACAGGCTCTGGCTGTACAGCTCGCCGCTCTTGCCGAACTGCATCAGGAAATCGTCGTGGCAGTTCTCGCGCAGGATCTGGTTGGCCAGATCCTTGATCTGGGTCTGCTCTTCGGTAAAGGAGAAGTCCATGCTGACAACCTCGCTCGTCATGGTCACAGGAAAGTGCCTGCATTTTGCCACAGTCGCCAAGGTGCGGGCTTGTGGGAATTACGGTGGCTGCACGGGGGCGGTGTTATGATGGTAAAAAGCATTGCGTGGAGAAGGCGTTGTTCGAATTGCCCGGTTACACGGTGATCCGCCAGATCGGCGAGGGCGGCATGGCCCAGGTCTACCTGGCGAGGCAGGAGGCGTTCAAGCGCCAGGTGGCGATCAAGGTGCTGGCCCCGGCCTATGCCTCGGACCTCGAGTTTGCCCAACGCTTCTTGCGCGAGGCCGAGACTGTCGCGAGCCTGTCGCATCCCAACATCATCCCGGTCTACGACTTCGGCCAGCGGGCCGGCACCTTCTACATGGTCATGGAGCTGCTGCCGGGCGGTGACCTGGCCCAGTGGATCGCCCGCGGGCTGGATGAACAGGAAGTGCTGCAGATCACCGCCGACATGGCATCCGCCCTGCATTTTGCCCATGAAAAGGGCTATATCCACCGCGATGTGAAACCCGGCAACATCATGTTCCGCGAGAACGGCTCCGCCGTACTGACCGATTTCGGCATTGCCCGCCAGATCAATGCCAGCAGCCAGGTCACTGTGGCCGGCGCCGTGCTCGGCACACCGAAATACATGAGCCCGGAACAGCTGCAGGGCCACCGTATCGATGGTCGCTCCGACCTCTATGCCCTCGGTGTGATGTTCTACGAGATGCTCACGCGCAAGCCGCCCTACGAGGACCCGGAGTTCATGGCGCTGGCGATGAAGCACCTGAAGTCGCCGATCCCCAAATTGCCGCCGCCGTATAGCCGCTACCAGGGCATCCTCGAGAAGATGATGGCCAAGTCGCCGGAGCACCGTTTCCAGAGCGGCATGGAGATCACCAAACTGATCCAGCAGATCCGCATGGGCCAGGTGGACCCTGCCCGCATCTGCGGCGGGCTGGCTGCCATCGCGCCCGGCCCGGTGGCGGCGCCCGCCAGGCCGGCGCTGAAGGAAGGGCTGCACTGGGACGAGGTGCTGGTGAAGAAAAGCCTGTTCGGCAGCAAGTACAAGTTCACGGCCGAGGTGGTGGCCCTGGACTGGACGCGGCTCTCCACCGGCCTGTCCACGCTCGGCAGCACCCAGCTGCTGGACTGGCAGGGCCGGCGCGGCAGCGGCTGCGAGCAGGTGGAGGTCACGGTGGTGACGCAGACCGAGAACTTCGCCCGTGCCCGCAGTGCCATCAAGCACTGGGGCAACAACCCCGCCTTCCGATTCCTGAAGAAAACCGGCCTGCGGCTGGTGCTGCGTGATGCCGACACCGGCAAGGAACAGGCCTCGCGCCTCAGCTGGTAGCCTGCGTATTTTCCGTCGGTCGTAAAGGCCGGCGACACCGCTACAATGCCCCTCAGAAACCCAGTTGGCAGTCCTTGAAGAGGTGTACTCATGTTTGTTGACGAGTCGAAAGAAGTCAAAGCGCTGCGCCAGGAGCTGCGCGCCTACTTCGCGAAGATCATGACCCCCGAGGTCAAGGAAGGCTGCCATGCCCGCGAAAGCGGGCAGATTTTCCGCGACACCGTGCGCCAGATCGGCAAGGACGGCTGGCTCGCCATCGGCTGGCCGAAAGAATACGGCGGCCAGGGCCGCGGCCAGGCCGAACAGCTGGCCTTCCTTGAGGAAGCCTACATCGCCGGTGCGCCGATCCCGTTTGTCACGCTCGGCACTGTCGGCCCTGCGCTGATGGAACACGGCTCGGAAGAGCACAAGCAGTTCTACCTGCCGAAGATTGCTGCCGGCGAGATCCATTTCGCCATCGGTTACACCGAGCCGGGCGCAGGTACTGACCTGGCCTCACTCACCACCTCGGCCACGCTGGACGGTGACGAGTTCGTCATCAACGGCACCAAGGTGTTCACCTCCGGTGCCGACAACGCTGATTACATCTGGCTCGCCGCGCGTACCGACAAGGATGCGCCGAAGCACAAGGGCATCAGCATGATCATCGTGCCGACTGCAGCCAAGGGCTTCTCGTTCGCGCATATCCGCACCGTGGGTGACGTGCCTACCTGCATGAGCTACTACGACAACGTGCGCGTGCCGGCCACCAACCTCGTCGGCAAGTTGCACCGCGGCTGGAACCTCATCACCTCGCAGCTCAACCACGAGCGCGTGGGCTTGGCCGCCATCGGCGTGTGGACGCAGCGCGACTTCCAGTTCTTCCTCGACTGGACGCGTGAAGAGCAGGCCAATGGCAATCGCGTCATCGACGAGCCGTGGGTGCAGTCCGGCATCGCCGAGTGCTATGCGCGCCTGAAGGCCATGCGCATCGTCAACTCGCGCATGATGTGGCAGCTGAACCAGGGCCAGCCGGATCCGGCCTATTCCTCGGCGATGAAGGTGTACGTGACCGAATCGTCCATCGAATGCTACCGCCTGATGATGGACATCGTCGGCGCCGCCGGCCTGATCCGTCGCCGCCAGTCACACACCGTGGTGGAAGGGCGCCTGGAAGAGGGCTTCCGCAAGTGCCAGACCATGACCTTCGGTGGCGGTGTGAACGAAGTGCAGCGCGAGCTGATCGCGATGTTCGGCCTGCGGATGTCGCGCGCGGCGCGCGGTTGAGGACAATCTGCACTATAAAAAAGCCCGCTAGCTGCGGGCTTTTTTAATTATTTTGGATCGATTCTTTTCTGCTGCAGGTCAAAGTTGCAAGCGGAAGCGGCGCAGCAAGTCCATGATCTTGTCGCGGTCGGACATGTCTTGCTTGTCCTGGTAGGCTTCGGTGATCTCCACCAGTTTCTGCATCAGCTCGG
>CALMIC010000323.1 GCA_937864065.1 uncultured Cellvibrionales bacterium
TTATGTTGCTAATGATCGACAACTACGACTCCTTCACCTGGAACGTGGTGCAGTACCTCGGCGAGCTGAAGGCCGACGTGAAGGTAATCCGCAATGACGAGCTGACGGTGGACGAGATCATCGCGCTGGCCCCCGAGCGCATCGTCATCTCCCCCGGCCCGTGCACCCCCACCGAAGCCGGCGTGTCGCTGGAAGTCATCACCCGCCTGGCTGGCAAGCTGCCGATCCTCGGCGTGTGCCTCGGCCACCAGAGCATCGGCCAGGCCATGGGCGGCAAGGTGGTGCGCGCGCGCCAGGTGATGCACGGCAAGATCTCGCCGATCCACCACCACGGCCAGGGCGTGTTCGCCGGCCTGCCCTCCCCGTTCAACGCCACGCGCTACCACTCGCTGGTGATCGAGAAGGAGAGCCTGCCCGACTGCCTCGAGATCACCGCCTGGACGCAGCACGACGACGGCAGCGTGGATGAGATCATGGGCGTGCGCCACAAGCAGTTCATTCTCGAGGGCGTGCAGTTCCACCCCGAGTCGATCCTCAGCGAGCACGGCCATGCACTGCTGAACAATTTCCTGCAGATGAAGCAACCGCAATGATGCTCCAGCCAGCCGTTGTCCAACACGCATTGCAGCAACTGGTCGACAGGAAAGACCTGTCGCGCGACACGATGCACGCCGCGATGATGGCGGTGATGACCGGCGAAGCCACGCCGGCGCAGATCGGCGCCTTTCTCGTCGCGCTGCGCATGAAAGGCGAGACCGTCGACGAGATCACCGCCGCCGCGCAGGTGATGCGCGAGCTGTCGAGCAAGGTGACGGCCAACGTCAACCGCAAGCACCTCGTGGATACCTGCGGCACCGGCGGCAGCGGCATCCCGCTGTTCAACATTTCCACGGCCGGCGCCTTCGTCGTCGCCTGCGCCGGCGGTTTTGTCGCCAAGCACGGCAACCGCTCGGTCACCTCGAAATCCGGCAGCGCCGACCTGCTCGAAGCCGCTGGCGTCAACCTCGACCTGTCGCCGGAACAGGTGGCGAAATGCATCAACGCGCTGGGCGTCGGTTTCATGTTCGCGGTGAAACACCACAGCGCGATGAAGCACGCAATCGGCCCGCGCCGCGAAGTGGGCATCCGCACGATCTTCAACGTGCTGGGTCCGCTGACCAACCCGGCCGGTGCGCCGAACCAGGTGCTCGGCGTCTACAGCCGCGAACTGGTCCGCCCGCTCGCGGAAGTGCTCAAGAACCTGGGCAGCGAACATGTGCTCGTTGTGCATTCGCTGGATGGCCTCGACGAGATCAGCCTCTGTGCACCGACGGCCATCGCCGAACTGAAGGATGGCGAGATCCGTGAGTACACCATCACCCCGGAAGATGTCGGCATCGCCGCGCGCCCGATCGACGAGCTGTACGTGGATGATGCAACCCAAAGCCTCGCCCGCGTGAAACAGGCGCTGACCGACAACTATTCCGCCGCCGCCGACATCGTTGCCCTCAATGCCGGCGCTGCGATCTACGCCGCCAACCTCTGCGCCACACTGCAGCAGGGCGTGGACATGGCGCGCGACGTGCTCGGCACCGGCATCGCCTGGGAAAAACTGCAGGAATTCGCCGTCTTCACGCAGCACGTGTGAAGCGCAACAGGACATCACATGAGCACACCCACCATCCTGAAGAAAATCATCGCGCGCAAGCACGAGGAAGTGGCCGAGCGGCTGCAGAAAATCCCGCTGGCCGAACAGCAGGCGCGCGCGAAAGCGCAGGCCCCGGCGCGCGGTTTCGTCGCCGCGATCGAGCGCAAGCTCAAGGCTGGCGAAGCGGCCGTGATTGCCGAGATCAAGAAAGCCTCACCGAGCAAGGGCGTGATCCGCGAGGTGTTCTACCCGGAAGAGATTGCCCGCTCCTACGAGAAGGGCGGCGCGGCCTGCCTGTCGGTGCTGACCGACGTGGATTTCTTCCAGGGCAGCGACGAATACCTGCAACAGGCACGCAGCGCCTGCAAGCTGCCGGTGCTGCGCAAGGATTTCACGGTGGACCCGTACCAGGTGTGGGAAGCGCGCGCGCTCGGCGCCGACTGCATCCTGCTGATCGCCGCCGCACTCAGCGAAGCACAACTGCAGGAGCTGAATGCCTGCGCCCGCGAAGCCGGCCTCGATGTGCTGGTGGAAGTGCACAATGCCGAGGAACTGTACGCGGCGCTGAAGCTCGACAACAAGCTGGTCGGCATCAACAACCGCGACCTGCACACTTTCAATACCACGCTGAATACCACTTACGAGCTGCTGCCGGTCATCCCGGATGACCGCATCGTCGTCACCGAGAGCGGCATCCTGAAAATCGACGATGTGAAGGCGATGCGCGGCCACGGCGTCAACGCATTCCTCGTCGGCGAGATCTTCATGCGCGCGGACGATCCCGGCATGCGGCTGCTCGAGATGTTCAACTGATGAAAAAACCTTTCCGCGTCATCACCGCTAATACCAACGGCATCCGCTCGGCGGCGAAGAAAGGCTTTTTCGACTGGCTGCAGACACAGGACGCCGACGTCATCTGCATCCAGGAAACCAAGGCCCAGCGCGACCAGCTCGAACACGAAATGTTCTGCCCCGCCGGTTACCACTGCCATTATTTTGACGCGGAAAAGAAAGGCTACAGCGGCACGGCGCTGTTCTCGAAACGCGAGCCGGATCGCGTGGTCACCGGGCTGGGCTGGCCGTCGGCCGATACGGAAGGCCGCTACATCCAGGCCGACTTCGGCCAGCTGTCCGTCGCCTCGCTCTACCTGCCGTCAGGCTCCAGCAGCGAGCAGGCGCAGCAGAAAAAATTCGAGTTCCTCGACCTGTACTTGCCGGTGCTGAAACAACAGGCGAAAGACGGGCGCGACTACATTCTCTGCGGCGACTGGAACATCGCCCACAAGCCGATCGACCTGAAGAACTGGAAATCGAACCAGAAAAATTCCGGCTTCCTGCCCGAGGAGCGCGCCTGGCTCGACACCCTGTTTGATGAGGTCGGCTTCGTCGATGCCTTCCGTGTCATCAACGAGGAGCCGGACCAGTACACCTGGTGGAGCAACCGCGGCCAGGCCTGGGCCAAGAACGTCGGGTGGCGCATTGACTACCAGGTCGTGTCGCCGTCACTGCGCGACAAGGTCAAGCGTGTGGCGATCTACAAGGACGAACGCTTTTCCGACCATGCACCGCTGGTCATGGATTATTCGCTGTAACCGGGTCCCTGCGTCTCAGGCCGCCGTCAGGTTGGCGTGTGACAGCATCAGCCACTTCAAGCCCTCGCGATCGAAATTGATCTGCACACGCGTGCGCGGGCCGCTACCTTCCACATTGAGGATGAAACCCTCGCCGAAGATCGGGTGCGCCACACGCTGGCCGAGGCGGAAACCGCCATCGTCGCTGTGCTGCTGGCGCAATGCCTGTTGCGGTGACGGCTGTGAATGGTAGACGGGCCGCGAGATCTTCGTGCGCGGCCGCACTTCTTCCAGCAACTCCTGCGGGATCTCGCGAATGAAGCGCGACGGCAGGTTGAAGGAGTCACTGCCGTGCAGGCGGCGCGACTCGGCGTAGGTGAGGTAGAGTTTTTTCTCGGCGCGCGTGATACCCACATAGCACAGGCGCCGCTCTTCCTCGAGCTGGCCCGGTTCGTCCATCGACATCTTGTGCGGGAACAGGTTTTCCTCCACGCCGCTGATGAACACGAGCGGGAACTCCAGCCCTTTCGCCGAATGCAGGGTCATCAGCTGCACGCTGTCGGAATCCGGTTCGGCCTGTGCATCGCCGGCATCGAGTGCCGTCGTGGCGAGGAACTGGCCGAGCACCGGCTGCTCCTCGTCTTCCGGTTCGAAGGCGCGGCAGGCGCCCACCAGCTCCTGCAGGTTCTCCACCCGGCTCAGCCCTTTCTCGCCTTTCTCGTTGCGATGGAAATC